>JBCNOX010000341.1:0-5979 GCA_039593645.1 Pseudoduganella sp. | reverse complement strand
CGCTGCAATGTTCAGGCGCGCAAGCCCGCTTGGGTTGGTCTTGGTGCCGGCGGTGGTGGCGATGTCGACGACATTTTCCTTCATCCGTGGATCGGACAAATCCAGCACGAACACGTGCCCCTTGCCGTCGCCGTCATATTTGCCGCCTTCGGCAATATTGTTGTAGCCGGAGGTCAGCACCGCCACCCATTTGTCATTGACCTTGGTGACATGCGCCGGGCCATAGCTATAGCCCAGGTTGGGATTGTCTTCAGCGGTATAGGTCCACAGGACGGCCGGCTTCGCCGGTTCGGTGATATCCAGCGCGTAGTAGCCGCGGCCGCCCTTGCCCATGGCGCCGATCAGGATGGTTTTCCAGGCGCCGCCGATCTTGACGTCAGCTACCGTGAGCGGGCCGTCCAGGAAAAAGCGGTGGCGGTTGGCATAATCGCCGTGCGCCAACTGCCACAGGTCAGGCAGCACCATCGGCGGAATATAGGCCCAGCGCTCATCGCCGGTACGCGCGTCAAAGGCGTGCAGCATGCCATCGTTGGCCGCAGCGTAGACCGTTGGGTCACGCCCGGAGCGGGCGGAGACAAACTCGGCATAGCCTGCGTCCAGGAAGTCGAACGGCGGCCTCCTGACATGCACCGGCTGCGAGTGAACGAAGTCACCCAGCGCCTTGTCGCGCTCGCGGTACAGGCGCCGGTTTTCTTTCTCCACCGTCACCATTGGATCGTGACCGCGCAGGAATTTCACCAGCGTATCGGCATTGGCCGCGCCCTTTTGTTCGGTGCTCCAGTTATTGTATTGGCTCAGCGAACGCTGGACTGTCGCATTGAAGAAGGCCTTCTGGGCATCCGACAAGCCGGCACTGGTGAAAGGCACCAGGTTGTTGCTGGCGTCCGAGGTCCAGATGGTGCGGGTGTCGGTGCCGTCGGCCGCGATCTTGAGGCGCAGGCGCGTGGTTGCCTGCCAGATCGGATCGCCGATGATGTCCCCCGAAGTCGTGTCCATTTTGAAGGCGCTCAGTTCGCCATCCCATACTCCGGTGCGATAGTTGGCGACGTAGACGTAGTCGTCGCCAGGCGTCGGCTGCAGGTTACTGGTGGCGGCGGAAGCGCCACTGCCATCGGACTGGCCGATGCTGTTCAGGGCCTGGTGCAGGCTTTCCTGCAGCGCTGCCGGGTCCTTGGCGCTGAAATAAGTGCCACGGCCGCTGACGGCAGCATGCCACAGGTCGTCAATGGTTTCCGCCGTGTTTTCCTTTGGCGCCGGCCAGTTCTTGGTGCCCTGCAAAATATCGTAATACGCGCCCGCCTTGACCGCCTTGTAATCCTTGCGGAAAGGCAGCGTGCCATCGACCCCGAGTCCCAGGGTGAACGTGGTCATGTGCTGGTGATTGGCCACGTCGCCAATGTTCGCCAAACCACCGGCGCTCGGGACGATGTTCTCCATATTGGGACGCAGGTCGTTGTTGTAGTAGTAGAACGCGACATCGGCCAGCGTGACCTGGTCGTTGGCCTTGTAGGGTGCATACGACGGACGCGGGGCCTTGCTGATATCGCCATCCTGGTCGCCCAATTGCACGGTTCGGTTCAAGTCGAGGTCGAGGGGATCGTTACCGTTCCAATAGCCGTCCGTGGCCAGAATGGTGAAGTTACGCTGGCAGGCCGCCTGGATGGGGTCATGATCCCCGTTCGGGAAGGCCTTGTTCTTGCCGAATTTGTACAGCCGGCCAACTTCGTTCAGCGCGGCACGCAATGGCGTGCTGGTGCTCGGATTGAGTTTATACAGCTCGCTGTAGAACGTTGCCTTCTGATCGGTGTTGAAGTCCGCGATCGGCACCTTGATGGTGGCGTTGTCGATGGTCATCAACCCCATGCGGGCATGGAAATAGTTGGCATCGGTCCGGTCGACCGTTGCATCCACGGGCGTGCCGCGCACATCCTTGAACGCCAACCCGATTGACGACTTCGCCATTTGCGCGCGGGTACGGTACCAGGCGTACCAGGTCGCAAAATTGGTGATCTCTTCCTCAAAGCTGCAGCTGGTGGCGCCGAGACAGTCGGTGCGGCTGGCAGCCTTCGGATAGTTGTTGCGGGACGGCACAATGTCGACCCGTTCCCAGTTGCTGTAATTGACCGTGGCGTGATCGTTGTCGCGGATGTCCTGGCATTGGGTGCCATTGGACTTGCACCATTTCACGTTCACATTGTAGTAGTAGGGCGCACCCGTGCTTACCCGCGGCGAGCCATAGGTCGCGTTTGGATAGGAGTAGCCTGAGCCATCGATCGCCCTGACGCAGGTGTTCGAGCTGGCCGACTTGCACCATACGCGGTCAGGATAATTGGCCACCACGTTGCCGATAGAGGCCAGGTTAACGGTGTCGTTGGGCTGCAGCTTTTCGCAGGCGTCCCGGCCGCCGTCGTCGCCGCACGGGTCGTCCAGCGAGGTTTCCTTGAATGTCTTTTCAACCCGCTGGCGGCCGTAGCCATCGCTCGGGATCCCTGACCATGGCGACTTGTAGGCAGCTCTTGGCGACTGCGAGGCATCGGGCCTGCGCGTCCCATCGTGGTCGACGGGCCAGTCGTAGCGCACGGCAGGGTTATAGTAAATCTTGTTGAAGGCGCTGGCCGCATAGGGCGGATCGCCATCGTTGCAAACGGCGGTGATCCGGCCGTCTGTATTGCGGCAGTATGTCTCAAAGGTGTTGCCGGACTTCATGCGCACATAATCGGGCATATAACTCCACAGCATGCTGCCGGAGTTGTCCAGGTCGAGCATGATGTTGGGCAGCAGCACCACCGTGGTGGAGTTTGCCAGCGGCTTGTCCGCCAGGTCGGTGCCGGCAGCGCGCGACAAGGCGGCGCCCAGCACGCCGCCGGCAACCAGTGCCGCCAGCATCGCTTGTTTAAAGAGTGGCCTCATTGATAGGTCTCGCATACTCATTGTGAAATAATTGCCTGCACGAAGCTGACGTTGGAGCGTGGGCCAACCACGCGCACGGTAATGCGGTACAGCGCAAGGGCTGCCCCGCCATCGCCCGTCTTGTTCAGCGGCTGGTAAGTCAGCATGGGGCGCAAGATGCCGATACTGTTTTCCGGCCCGCTCCCGCCCGGGCCTGGTGCCGTGGCACACTTGGCGGGGTCGAACTGGCCCGCCACATCGCACATGCGATGGATCACGAACGACACCTGGTTGCCAGCCTTATCGACCGGCAGCTGTGCCACTCTCCCGTTATCGCCCCAGTCCAGGTCATCGTCTGCTTCCGGGGTGTCATTGCCCGTCAAATCAAGCGATTGCTGGCTGCTGGCCCAATAGCCGCTAGCGCCGGCATCCTGTCCCAGTTCGGTCGGGCGGCCGTGCAGCCAGGCGACTGCCGCCTCGACACCGGCATCGGCGCTGATGGCGGCGCTTTGCTTGAAGGCCAGGTTGCCCGCGATCAGGGACGAGGTGTCGACCGAACGCATCATGGCCAGCCCGGCCAGTGTCATGGCCACCAGCACGATCAGGGCCATCACCAGCGCCACGCCCTGCTGCCGGCGGCGCTGCCTTGCTTTGACTACCGATTTCATATACGTCCCCAAATCACGTTACGCAGCGGGATGATCGTTTCAAACACCCGGTAGCGATAGCAGCCCCAGTCGCTGGGATATCGTTCAGTGTTGATGGCGCCCCAGCTCGAGGCCAGCGACGTCGTCGCCGAGCAGCTGGCGCCGGCTGCCGGGCGCTCATATTGGCTGGCGCGCGTGACCAGTGCCACGCGGATCGCCTTGATGCGCCGCCAGTTGAGCGGCCCCGGGTTCTCCCATTCCTTGTCCGCGGCGCTGACCCAGGTGTCGATGACCTGGTTATTGGCTGGCGCGACGCCGTATTCGGCCTGCAAGTCAACCACCTCGGGCATGACCAGCTCGTTGGTAACGGCAGGACTTTGCGAGTTATCGTGGCGCTGCAGCTCACGGGATGCCGAATTGACGAAATAGGTCTTGCGGAATATCGGCCCGTCGTTGGCCGGCTTGAAACAGGTCACGGTGGCGCCAACGTCATACTTCGGCCAATTGTGGGCCGTGTAAAAACTCCCCTCCGGGTTGTACTCCCCATGCTCGCCGGAATTGTGCTGCAGCCTCGAGGCTTGCTGCTGTACCGCGGTGATCTTCATCACGGTGCAGTTGCCGCCCTGCGCCACCAGCGCCAGGTCGCCTTGCGAGCAGGCTGCCGGATTGCCGACATCGAGCTCGGCCGACTGCTGCGGCATTTTCCTGCGCAAGACGGTGGAACCGCTAGGCAAGGACGACGACACGTTGGGATCGGCGAAATACTGGATCGACAGTGTGTCCGGCCCGGTGCCCCCATCCTTGATCAGCAAGGGAGCGAAGTTGACGTCGGCCAGGGGGCCTTCAACGCCGCCGCACTCGGCACTCTGGTCGCAGTAGGCATGGATCTTCGTGCAGCCGGCATAGGAATTGCCGCCGGCAGCCATGCCCCACCCTGCTGCCTTGGCATCGCGTTCCAGCATATACAGTGCAATGGCGCCGTTGGCCTGCGCATCGGCGGCACTGGTAGTACTACGCTTGCGCGCTTCGTTACTGGTGAATGCCTGCGCCACGATCAGCGTGCCCACCATGCCGATGGCCAAGCCAACCATGAGCTCGATCAGCGTGAAGCCTTTTTGTGAGTGATACATGTTTGTCCTCAACCGTTGATCTGGGCCACGGCCTGATAGCGATGCCCCTTGGACTCGCCAGGCAGCTGCCAATTGATGGTGATCGTCACTTCGGAACCGTTGACTGCCACCGTGCGTTTGCCGTTCGGCAGGGTCGCGACAGTCTCGTCGGTGACCACGTATTGGCTCAGGTTCTTGCTGTGCGCCCACATATCCCCCAATATCTGGTTGGCCACAAAACTGGCCTCGATGCGATATCGGGAATCGGTGACCTGGCGCGTTGCCGAGGCCTGCATCCAGAGAAAGGCCAGGATGCCGAACGAGAAAATCAGGATGGCGGCCAATGCTTCAAGCAATACGACGCCGTCCTGGTGACCAGGTTTTAGATTGCGAATCATGGGATTGCTCCTTAAGAACAGCCTTGGGGAGTGCCACCCAACCTGCTGTCGGGGTCGCACATGCGAATTTGGCCGCCCGCGCCGATCGTCACCACATAACGGCGTGCGCGGCTGTAACTGGCGTTGGTGACGTCAATCCGGCTGATTTCGGTACTGGCGGCAGGAACCCGGCCGAAGCTGTCAAAGGTGACAACTGCTGACTGGTCGAGACCGGCGCCGGCCGCCAGCGCGGTGGCGAAGGTCTCGGCGGTGGGCGGCCTCGGCAGGACAGCAGTACTGACGCCGATCCGTGCGTTCGCGCCCGCTTCGTCTGCCGGACGCTCCTGCAGCGAAGCCGGGCAGATGTTGGCATTCACACAACCAACCCGCCACGCCACTTTGCCCGCCTGGTCCGTCAGGCTGAAGCGCACCGGCGTATTGCGCCGCAGGGCTTCGGCCCGCGCCGTTTGCAGGCCGTTCAGCAGCGATTCCGCTGCGGTGCGGTTCTGCGCATCCTGGATCATCTGCGCAAAATGCGGCATTGCCAGTGCCAGCATCACGCCAAGGACGCTGACGGCCACCAACAGCTCGATCAAGCTTACGCCATCTTGCTTGCGCATCAGCACCGCCCGCCCTTCGCGGTCACCCAGCAAGAGTTCGAGCCAGTCCAACCCGACGGACCAGACGACTTCTTGGCATTGGTCTCGTCCAGTTCATAGGTAAAGCCGGCCATCGCGCGCTTGCCTTCGGCTTTCAGGTCGTAGCTCAGGCCATCGCCTGCAATGACGCAGGTGAAGGTAAAGTCCTGGTTCGCAGGCGGCGCCGCTGGTGCCCCATCGTTGCAGGCGCCGGCATAGGTACGGTTGTCCTGGAAGTATTGCTCCAGTTTGATGCGCATTTCCGACAGGCCATTGGTGGCCTGCGGAATACGGCCGCGCTTGGTGTAGTCGCCATAAG
>JBCNOX010000340.1:0-5979 GCA_039593645.1 Pseudoduganella sp. | reverse complement strand
TGCGGGACGGTGATGCCTATCGGGACCTGATGCACATCCTGCAGGCGAGGTTGGGGCGCAGCCAGCCCGATATCTTCCGTGGCTATGTGCGTTTGCCGGAGCAGGTGGCGATTGCTTCCTGTGGATCAGCGGTGGCGATCGCGGCGCAACCACAGCAACGTGTACAGCAAAAGGTTCACGCCCAGCACGATACCCGCCAGCATGTACTGCACGGCAGGCGTCAGGCCGACCGGGTAGAGCACGGGCAGCAGGTAATGCTCGACGAATCCATCGGCATAGCCTTGCTGGCCTGCGCGCACGCGTAAGTCGTTTTCCAGGTAGGTGAGCGGGCAGATGGCGCCGGTCAGCTCGATGCCGGCTGCCCACAGCGCGGCCGGCACATGCAGCCGCACGATGCGCGGCCAGCGTAGCGCCAAAACTGCGCCGAACAGCGCGAACAGGATAAAGGCCAGGTGCAGCAGCAAGACCGCATCGGCAGCAAGGCGAAGTAGCATGCAAGCATTCTACTCGCGCGAAATGGTTGAGCCCGTGTCACACTTCGCCCCTAGGGGCAACCCCATGGTGTGACACGGGCTCGGCCGTAGTTATGGGCGGGTGAAGCTCCATTGCTGGTTGCTGCCGTTGTTCAGCGGCCATTGGATGATTTGTGCGTTCTCGGCGGTGCTCTTGTTTTGGACGTCCATCACGTAGCCGCTCAGCAGGTTCTTGACCGTGTACCAGCCGCTGGCCGGGCTGGCGAAGCTCCACTGCTGGCCGTTGCCGGCCCAGTAGGACCATTGCGCGATATTGGTGCCGGCGGTGGTGGAGTTTTCCCAGTTGTCCAGGCTGAGCAGGCTGCCGGCGTTGAGGATGCTGTATTGGCCGTCGCCGTGACCGACGACGTACCATTGCTGGTGCTTGCCGCCGCTGTAGGTTTGCTGCTGCACCATGGCGCCGTTGCTGGTGGAGGCGTTGGCGACGCCCAGCGCTTTGCCGCTCAGGCGTGACTTGATCACATATGGGCCGTCGCTCATGCCGCCGCAGCCGGCGAAGTTGCTGAAGTTGCGCGTCAGCGTGGGCCAGCCGCCGCTGTAGCTCATGCGCAGGATGTCGAGCTTGGCGTTGCCGCCATCATTCAGGTCGTAGTAGTGGATGGAGGTGAAGTTGCAGCCATCCTGCTTCAGCACGCCGATGTGGCCGGGGCCTTTGTATTTGCCGTCCACGTTCGGCAGCACGGTGCGGGTGCCGGAGTAGGGGCCGGTGATGCTGGTGGCGCGCTGTACTTCGACGTAGTAGGTACTGTTCGAGCCCTTGCAGCAGGCGCCGCGGTTGACGAACAGGTAGTAGTAGCCGCCGTCGCGCGTGATGTAGGGCGCTTCGATGTCCTGCCCGTTGCCGCCCCAGATCCTGGTGACGTTGCCGGCCAGCTTGCCGGTCGACTGGTTGATCTCCGCGACGCCAACGCCGCCGAAGAAGGAGCCATAGCTCATGTATACCTTGCCGTCATGGTCGCGGTACAGGGCGGGGTCGATGGCGTTGATCTCGCTGCTGCCGCCAAACGATTCGACCACGATGCCGAGATCGGTCCAGGCCGGGTTCTTCAGCGAGGCCGAGCGCGCGACGCCGATGGCCGAACTGGAGGTGCCGAAGGTCGACACCGAGTAATAGATATAGTAATAGCCGTTCATGTGGATCACGTCCGGCGCCCAGAACGAACCGCTGAAGTTGGGGATCTTGTTGCTGATCCAGCTCGGGTAGCTGCTGAACACCGGCCCCGGGCCGCCCTGCCAGGTGGTCAGGTCGGTCGAGGTGGAATACCAGATCCCGGTGCCGGTGGTGAAGTTGAAATAGGTGTCGCCGTCCTTGGTGATGGTGCCCGGGTCGTGGGCGTTCTGCAGCCCGGCGAGGTTGATGGCCTGCGCCGCCAGGGCGTGCAGGCACAGGCAGAGGACTGCCAGCAGTTTTTTCATGGGGTCTCCTTGTATGGTTGTGGGGCGCACTGGCCCATCACCACATTAGGAGGCATTTCTCCCGGGCACCAATGAGTTTTTCAGGCGCTGCGATACCGTTTCCGGCATAGCCCCAGCAGCCCAAGGCCGCCGGCCAGCATGCCCCAGCCCGCCGGTTCCGGCACCGGCGAGATGGCGCTGACCGACAGCTGCGTGTGCCACAGCAGTTGCTGGTTGGTGTCGCTGCTGTTGGTCCAGCTCAGTGAAAACTGGTCGGTATAGCCATCCGGATCGTCGGCCAGGGTGGTCGTGCGCCCATAATTGTTGCGGCATACGCCCGGTGTCAGGTCGAGGCAGACGCCGACCATCCCTGTGCTGAAGGCCTGGCCGGTGGTGCTGTTGTCGAATGCCAGCGCGACCTGGCCGCTGACGGTGAAGCTGGCGCCAGGCGCGAGGTAAATATAGGTGCTGGTCCAGAGGTCGGTATTGCCCCAGCGCCAGGGCGCGTCGCTATCGACCATCGATACGCTCAGGCCGCCGCCGCCGCCCAGGGCGTCCCAGCTGCCGCGGGTCAGCGAGCCGCCGTGGGTGGACGAGCTGGCCAGGGGCTCCCAGCTGTCCATATGGCCGTCGTGTCCGGTAACGGAGTGATCATTGCTGACATTGATAATGCGCGACTCCATTTCCCAGTTACCGGGCTGGAACGCGACATTGCCGCTGGTCTGGATCTGCAGCTGCTCCAGGCTCAGGGTGGCGCCGACAGTGCCGGCGCGGGCAGGGGAAAAGGCCATCAGGGCGGCCAGGACAGCAGGAATTGCCAGTTTAACCATGCTTACCTCCTTGCGCGAAGTGGGCAATCTTAACTGCGAGTTAACTCACGGCGGCGCTCGCTTGCCACATGGCTAAAACATTTGACATACCTCGTACAAAGCTGTTGCGTCAAGGGGGAAATATCGGTACACTAGCCGGCTTCGGTATGGGTTCGTCTTTTTTGCCCGTATCATTTTTTGTAGTTAAACAAAGCCCCGCCCAATCGTAGGTGGGAATGGAGAAAAAATGAGCCTTGGCCTCCTCGGTCGCAAGGTTGGTATGATGCGCATCTTCACCGATGACGGGGATTCGATCCCAGTCACCGTGTTGGACGTATCGAACAACCGTGTTGCGCAAATCAAAACTCCTGAAGTGGATGGTTATTCCGCTGTTCAGGTTGTCTTCGGTCAGCGTCGCGCATCCCGCGTGACTAAAGCTGCTGCCGGTCACTTCGCTAAAGCAGGTGTTGAAGCTGGTTCCTTCATCAAGGAATTCCGCGTTGACGCAGCCAAAGCAAACGAACTGAAAGCCGGTGAAGTTATCGCCGCTTCCCTGTTCGAAGTCGGTCAGAAGATCGACGTGCAAGGTGTGTCGATTGGTAAAGGCTACGCCGGTACCATCAAGCGTCACAACTTCGCATCGGGTCGTCAAACCCACGGTAACTCCCGTTCGCACAACGTACCAGGTTCCATCGGTATGGCGCAGGATCCAGGCCGTGTGTTCCCAGGTAAGCGCATGACCGGTCACATGGGCGACGTCACCGTCACCACCCAGAATCTGGAAATCGCTCGTATCGACGCTGATCGCCAGCTGCTGCTGGTGAAGGGTGCAGTACCAGGCGCGAAAAACGGCCAGGTTGTTGTATCGCCAGCTGTTAAAGTTAAAGCAAAGAAGGGAGCTTAATCGATGGAACTGAAGCTCTTGAACGCGCAAGGTCAAGTTGCGTCGAACGTAGCCGCCGCTGACACCGTCTTCGGCCGTGACTACAACGAAGCACTGATCCACCAAGTCGTCGTTGCTTACGCTGCTAACGCACGTAGCGGTAACCGCAAGCAAAAAGACCGTGAAGAAGTCCACCACACGACCAAGAAGCCATGGCGCCAAAAAGGCACCGGCCGTGCTCGTGCTGGTATGTCCTCCTCCCCGCTGTGGCGCGGTGGTGGTCGCATCTTCCCGAACTCCCCTGACGAGAACTTCTCGCACAAGGTCAACAAGAAGATGTATCGCGCAGGTATCTGCTCGATCCTGTCCCAGCTGGCCCGCGAAGAGCGCCTGGTTGTGATCGAAGACCTGTCGATCGAAGCTCCTAAGACCAAGCTGCTGTCGCAAAAGCTGACCGGCATGGGTCTGGATTCGGTCCTGATCGTTACCGACACCATCCAGGAAAACCTGGAACTGGCTTCCCGCAACCTGCCGAACGTGCTGGTTGTCGAGCCACGTCACGCTGACCCAATGTCCCTGGTCTTCTACAAGAAGGTCCTGGTCACCAAGGCAGCTCTGGCACAGATTGAGGAGATGCTGGCATGAGCGCAGTTATCAAACACAGCGAAGAGCGCCTGATGAAGGTGCTGCTGGCTCCGGTCATTTCCGAAAAAGCCACCATGGTTGCGGAAAAGAACGAACAGATCGTGTTCCTGGTGTCCAAGGATGCGACCAAGCCAGAAATCAAGGCCGCCGTTGAACTGCTGTTCAAGGTTGAAGTGGAATCGGTGCAGACCGTGAACCGCGAAGGTAAGGTAAAGCGTTCCGGCCGTTTCATCGGTCGCCGCAACCACACCAAGCGTGCTTTCGTGTGCCTGAAGCCAGGCCAGGAAATCAATTTCACCGAGGAGGCTAAATAATGGCACTCGTTAAGATGAAGCCAACCTCCCCAGGCCGTCGCGGCATGGTGAAGGTTGTGAACGCCGACCTGTACAAAGGCCGTCCGTTCGCCGCCCTGCTGGAGAAGAAGTCCAAGACTGCTGGCCGTAACAACAACGGTCACATCACCACCCGCCACATCGGCGGTGGCCACAAGCACCACTACCGTGTTGTGGACTTCAAGCGCACCAAGGACGGCATCCCTGCGAAAGTGGAACGTATCGAATACGATCCAAACCGTACCGCACACATCGCCCTGCTGTGCTACGCCGACGGCGAGCGCAAGTACATCATCGCCCCGAAAGGCGTTGCTGTTGGCGACACCCTGCTGAACGGTTCGGAAGCGCCGATCAAGGCCGGTAACTGCCTGCCAATCCGCAACATCCCAGTCGGCACCAACATCCACTGCGTGGAAATGCTGCCAGGTAAAGGCGCCCAGATGGCCCGTACCGCTGGTGCCGTTGTGGTCCTGATGGCCCGTGAAGGTACCTACGCCCAGGTTCGCCTGCGCTCCGGCGAAGTGCGCCGCGTGCACATCGAGTGCCGCGCCACCATCGGCGAAGTCGGCAATGCTGAGCACAGCCTGCGCAAGATCGGTAAAGCTGGTGCGATGCGCTGGCGCGGTGTTCGCCCAACCGTCCGCGGTGTGGTGATGAACCCGATCGACCACCCGCACGGTGGTGGTGAAGGCCGTACCGCAGCTGGTCGTCACCCAGTATCGCCATGGGGCCAGCAGACCAAGGGTAAGAAGACTCGCTCGAACAAGCGTACTTCTTCGATGATCGTCTCTCGCCGCGGCAAGAAATAAGGATAAACCATGACTCGTTCATTGAAAAAAGGGCCGTTCTGCGACGCCCACCTGGTGAAGAAAGTCGAAGCCGCGCAAGCGTCCAAGGACAAGAAGCCAATCAAAACCTGGTCCCGTCGTTCGACGATCATGCCTGACTTCATCGGTCTGACCATTGCCGTGCACAACGGCAAGGTGCACGTGCCTGTGTACGTTTCCGAGAACATGGTTGGTCACAAGCTCGGCGAATTCGCGCTGACCCGTACCTTCAAGGGCCACGCTGCTGACAAAAAGGCTAAGAAATAATGGAAACTAAAGCTATCCTCAAAGGCGTGCGCCTGTCGGATCAAAAAGGTCGCCTGATCGCTGACCTGATCCGCGGCAAGAAGGTCGACGCTGCGCTGAACATCCTGCAGTTCAGCCCTAAGAAAGGCGCGTTCATCGTCAAGAAAGTGCTGGAGTCCGCAATTGCGAACGCCGAGCACAACGACGGTGCCGACATCGACGAACTGTTCGTAAAGACCATTTACGTCGAAAAGGGCCCGATCCTGAAGCGCTTCACCGCGCGTGCAAAGGGTCGCGGCGACCGTATCT
>JBCNOX010000034.1:0-18828 GCA_039593645.1 Pseudoduganella sp. | reverse complement strand
TTGTTGGCGTGCACCTGCTGGCCACGCATGGCCCGCTCGGCGCCGCTCATCGCGAGATAGATCAGGGCGTCCATTCAGTCTGCCTTTACAGGGCTTGCATCAGCGACTGCAGCATTTCATTTTCCGCAGTGATGACCTTGGAGTTGGCCTGGTAGTTGCGCTGCGACGTCATCAGGCTGACCAGTTCCGAGGTCACGTCGACGTTGGAGGTTTCCAGCGAAGCCACCGTCAGCGAGCCTGCCACGCCCTGGCCGGCTTCGGACAGGTTGGCGTTGCCGGACTGGACGTTGGCGGTCCAGGCGGTTTCGTTGATTGGCGTCAGCGCATCTTCGTCAGGGAAGGTAGCGATCGCCAGGCGGGCGATGGCTTGCTTTTCGCCGTTGGAATACTTGGCCACCACATTGCCCGCCTGGTCCAGTTCCACGCCCACATAGCTGCCGGCTGCGTAACCGTCGGCGGCGTTGGTCGAGGTGGTCGATTCGCCTTTCTGGAAGGTGGTGCCGGTATAGTCGATCTCGACCGTCATGGCCGCGGCCGGCGCTGCGGCAAAGCTCAGGTTATGCGCATAGGATGCGCCGCCGTTGGCCGCCAGGTCCAGCTGGCCATTGGTGTCGAACGTCAGGGTGTAAGGCGAACCGCCGGCGGCGCCCAGGTCGGTGCCGTCCACGGCCGAGTACACCTTGACGGTGCGGGCGGCAACGTCTTTCACGAAGTACTGGGTCACGGTGTGCTCATTGCCCAGCGAGTCGTGGACCACGGTGACCTTGGACATGTTGTACATGTTCGCGTCCGGCACCACGGCTGGGGTGACGGTAGCATTCGGCAGCTTGGTGGTGATGTTGCCGGCCGGGACGGTCCAGTCGGCCGACATATTGGCCACGAAATCGATATTGGTGGTGGCCTTGGCGGTCAGCAGGTTGGTCGGCACCTTGATGTCGCCCATCGGGCCGGCCACCATGCTTGGCGGGGTCAGCTGGAAGCCCTGCACCTTGGCGCCGGCGCTGTTGACCAGGTAGTCGGTGGCATCCTTGGTGAAGATGCCGACGCGGGTGTAGTTGGTCTGGCCGGTGGAATCCTTGGCCACGAAGAAGCCGCGGCCATTGATCAGGGCGTCCAGGCCGCGGTTGGTGGCCTGGATGCCGCCGTTCAGGCCGATCGACTGGGTGGTCGAACCGACGTGCACGCCGGTCGGCTGCGCACCGGCGTGCAGCGAGGCGAAGTTGGCGCGGCTGGACTTGAAACCGTAGGTCCCGGCGTTGGCGATATTGTTGGAAATCGTGCCCAGTTGCTCGTTGATGGCCTGGATGCCGGACAGTGCGATATCGAAACTCATGGCGAGGACCTTTCGTTAAATTGCGGTAGTCGGGGTTTTGCCCCGGAATGCGGTAATGGCGGAAGGCGAAACTTCGCCCACGGAATCAATCTTGACGGTAACGCTACCGGCGGCGCCGACCTGGACGCTGTCGAGGCGGCCCTGGACGGCCAGCGGCACGTTCGGGTTGCTCTCGCTGGCTACCTTCATCGAATAGCTGCCGGGCGGCAGGCCCAGCGCAGCCGGATCGATGGTGAACTGGTGGGTGCCAGCGGGCAGGGTGCCCATCACGATCTCGACCTGCTGGCCGTTGCTGCCGGTCAGCACCAGGCTGGTCTTGGCCGAGCTGCTGCCCAGGGTCGCTTCGCCCGTCACCTTGTGGCCATCGATGGTTACCTGGTTCGACTGCACCATGACATCGGAGCCGACCTGGGCGCCCATCGCCAGCACCTGCATCGATTGCAGCACGGAGGCGTTGGCGGTGGTCAGGCTGGCCAGGTTCTGCAGCGCTTCGGTCTGCGACAGCTGGGTCAGCTGCTGGACGAACTGGGACGGGTCCTGCGGCGACAGCGGGTCCTGGTTCTTGATCTGGGCCACCAGCAGCTTGGTGAACATGTCGCGGCCCTCGTTGGAGGCGCCGTTCAGGGCCACGCTGGCCGGGTTGCTGTTTTGCGCAGCCGCGTTAGTGAACAGGTTGGTTTCCATCAGGATTCACCGAGTTTGAGCAGGGAAGCCTGCATGCCGCGGATGCGGCCCAGCACTTCCACATTGGTTTCAAAGGCGCGCGACGCCGACATCATGTCGGTCATCTCGGCCACCTGGTTGACGTTGGGGTAGAACACCATGCCGTCGGCATTGGCCAGCGGGTTGCCCGGCTCGTACACCTTGCGCAGCGGCTCGGCCGACTCGACCACGTCCAGCACCTGCACGCGGCCGCCGGCTGCGGCGTCGAGGTTGTCGTCCATCACGGTGGCAAACACCGGCTTGCGGGCGCGGTAGGTTTCGGCCTCGCTGCCGGCGACGGAGTCGGCGTTGGCCAGGTTGGAGGCGACGGTATTCAGGCGCACGGTTTGCGCCGCCATCGCCGAACCGGCAATTTGGGCAATGTCTTTAAAGCTCATGGGAGATCCCCTTATTGGCCGTTGATGGCCTTGGCGATGCCGCGCAATTTCATGTTGATGAAGGTCAAACTGGTTGCGAAGTCAGTTGCATTTTGCGAGAAAGCTGCTTGCTCCACGCCAATTTCGACGGTGTTGCCGTCGCCGCTTGGGTGGTAGGGCACGCGGTACTTGGTTTCGCCTTCTCCCTCGAGCATCGGCTCACCGGTAAGCTCCGCTTCGACGCGCGCCAGCGACTCCTTGAAGTCGATATCCTGTGCTGAGTAGCCCGGCGTATTCTCGTTGGCGATGTTCGATGCCAGGATGCGCGTACGTTGCGCACGCAGTTGCAATGCATCCGCATGCAAACCTACCGCGTCCTTGAAATTAATGGCCATTGTCACTCTCCTCTGGTAATGTCCCAGCGAATTTACATACTAAAGGTATTGCCCATGCCCAACAATCCCATTGTACAGGTTTTCGGCGGAATATTGCTCATAGGAATTTTAAATTGCGGTGTTGCAACTGCTTCAACAATGGAAGAATTGCTAAGCAAAGTGAAACTAGCTGCAGAAAATCAATTGAAAAACAATGCAGAAAGCCAGCGCTGGCTGGAGCCGAAGTTCGATGTCGAAGTGATAAAGACCAGTCGCGTGATCCCAGACTGTCCCTCTGAAACGCGGGTTGAGAGCCTGGACCAGCGTGCCATAGCACGCATGCGCTTCGTGGTCATTTGCCCAAGCTTGCAAGGTTGGCGTTATGAGTTCCTTGCCAAGGGCAAGGTGTCGGCAAACGTTGCAGTTGCTGCCACCGATTTAATTTCCGGAAAAATTCTGTCGCCTATAGACTTGTTGCGGGTGCGCCACGATATCACCTTGATTCCCGATGCCTTTTCCGACTTTGCCGAGCTGGAAGGGATGGCGGCGCGGCGCTCGATCCGTGCTGGTGAAGTGTTCCGGCCGAATATGTTGGCAGCACCACAACTGATCAAGCGCGGCGACCAGGTGCGCATCGTTGCCAGGCGCGAACAGATTGAAGTCTCGATGGCGGGGGAGGCACTGGACAATGGCACGCGCGGCGCCATCATCCGTGTGAAAAACAGCA
This sequence comes from Pseudoduganella sp., assembly GCA_039593645.1. Lineage (GTDB taxonomy): Bacteria > Pseudomonadota > Gammaproteobacteria > Burkholderiales > Burkholderiaceae_D > Rugamonas. Next base: position 15,315 of record JBCNOX010000034.1, on the reverse strand, counting down.
GCGGCACCCAGATTCGGGCGCGCGTTATTGATGTTGGGACTGTTGAGCCTGCTGACTTGCCTTGATGCTGGCCGCGACGCGGCCCAGCTTGTCGGCGTAGGCAGGGTCGGTGGCGTAGCCGCCGGCCTGCAGCGCCTGCGCAAACGCCTGCGCGTCACTGCCGGTATTGAGGGCGCGCCGGTAGCGCGGATTGTCGAGCAGCATGCCGGCATAGTCCTCGAACGAACCGGCCATGTCGCCATAGCCGCGGAAACGCTCGTTGCGGGTATGCGCCACGCCGTCTTCCACTTCCATCGTGGCCAGGGCTTGCACCGCGCCTTGCCAGTTGCTGCCGGCCTTGATACCGAACATATTGTTGCCCGGGGCATGGCGGCCCCAGCCTGATTCCAGCGCCGCGTGGGCGGCCACCAGTTCCGGCGCCACGCCCAGGCGTGCGGCGGCAGCTTCCGCGTGCGGGCGGATCGCCTCCAGGAAGGCTTGCTGGGCTTCGCTTGGTACGCTGGCTTCGCCGGCCGCGTCGCCGCCAATGGCGCGCGCGGCAAGGCGGGCACGCAGGGCGGCGCCGTCGGCCGTCAGGGCGTTGCCTGCGCCGGAGGCACCGGCGGACGGGGCATCGTCGGCCGCGATATAGCGTGCCACTTCGGCGTGGACCTGGCGGAACGTGGCGCTGGCCGAGCCGCCGGCAGCAGCGGCGCCGGCCATGCCCGCCATGCCGGCATTGGCGGCCAGCGCAGGGCTGAACGCGGCCGGCAGCGCAGGGCGCGTGGCGCTCATATTGCTAACAGTGGCTGCCGTGGCCTGGGTAGGCGCTGTGGCTGCCGTAAAGGCCCGGAAAGGCGTGAATTCAGACCGGCTCATAGGTTTGATCGTCGCCATGCAGCACGCGCTGCATGATGGTGTATTGCTCCGCCAGCAAATCAGCATTGCGGCGGCCCATTTCGCGCGCCGTCTGCACCATGCCTTCCAGTTGTGCCCAGTCGGCTTCGAGGCGCGCACGCGCTTCGGGCTTGAGCAGGGTGAACACTTGTTCCATGGAGGGCTGGGGGCCGACCAGGCGAGTCGCCAGATCGACCCGCTGGGCGCGGCGCGCTTCCAGCACATCGACCAGCGCGCCGATTTCTTTAGCGATTTCTCCCAGCCGTTCGCTCTGGTGGCGGATGGCCGCCTCGAACTGCTGGGCAATCAGGTCCAGCATCTGCTGGTAGCTTTGCAAGTCCGCCTTGATGCCGTCGAGCAGCATCTTCATGGCGTCCTGGCGTGACATTTCTTTCACTGCTCGCCCCGGTGGAACTTCTGGATCAGGCCGGCCAGCTTGCCGGCGTCGAACGGCAGCTCGCCTTTGGCCAGGGCGTCGCGCAACTGCGCCACGCGTTCGTGGTCGATGTCGCCCATCTCTTTCATGGCCTGGATGGCGGGCTGCATCACAGCCGACTCCAGTTCGCGCTGGGCGGCGGGGGCGGCGGACGGGCGTGCCGCTTCGGCTGGCGCGCTGTCGGCCACGGTCTGCACCGGGGTGCCTGGGGTGGAACCGGAAATCCTCATACGGTTTCCTCTTGACTTAACATTAATTGCCATTGCTCTTCCCCTTGCCAGGCAGCAGTTGTTGTCGCAATTGCTGCAACAGGCCGGGTTCGGGCAAATCCGATTCCCGGATGATAGCAGTCTTGCTGCTCGGCATGCCAAACATATCGGCGATGGCTTTCGCCTGGGTGTTGGTCAGGATCAGCAATTCGATCCGGCGGTTGACGCCAGCATCGGCCCGTTTGGCATCGAGCGGCGCACGGTCCGCCATGCCGACCACCTGCAGCACGCTGTCCTGCGGCATGCTGCCGGCCAGCAGTTGTGAACGGGCGGCCATGGCGCGGTTGCTGGACAGGTTCCAGTTGGAGAAGGCCTTGTAGCTGGTATCGGCATATTGCGACGAATCGGTGTGGCCGACGATCAGCATCTGGTTTTCCATCCGCGCAAAGAGCGGGCCCATGCCCTGCAACAGGCGCGCGAACTTGTCGGTCGGCACTGCCGAGCCGCGCACGAACATGCCCTGGCTGTCGGTATCGTGCAACATCACGCGCAGACCGTACGGCGTGACCACTGATTCAAGATTGCTGGCCAGGCCATTTTCCTCGCTCATCCTGGCCAGCGTCTTGGCCAGCAGCTTGAGGTCTTCCGGCGACTCGTAGCGCACCCGGTTTTCGGCGGTATTGGTCGGGCTCTTGTTGAAGCCCTGGGTGGCGTTGCCGTCGACATCGGTATTGCCGGTGCGCGGCATCGGGAAGCGTTCGATCAGGCTGCCGCGCGGGCCGCCCACCTGTTCCGGCATCACGCCCTTGCCGACGTCGGTCTTGCTGCCGTCGGACTGGGTCAGTACGTGTTCCAGCGATTCCTGGTTGCGCACGGCCATCAGCCACAGCACCAGGAACAGGCACATCAGGGCCAGGCAAAAGTCCGCAAACGCGACTTTCCAGGCGCCGCCGTGTTCATCGTGCTTGTGCTTGCCACCGCCGCGCTTGACGATGGTTTGCTCATGGTGCTTGTCATGCGGCTTTAGCACGGCCACCTCCTCGGCGCGAAGTCGATTCCGGTTCGTCGCCGCCTTCCATTGCATTGATCCAGCCCTCGAGCTGGGCGAAGCTTGGCTTGATGTTCAGCTGCACCAGGCGGCGCCCGGCGTCGATCGCCAGCAGTGGCGGCTTGCCGGCCACGTGGGTCACCAGCACCACTTTCACGCATTCCATGGTGGAGGCTTCCTGGCTGACCAGCTGCTTGAGCATGTTCGAAATCGGGTCCAGCACGCCGTAGCAGAAGAAGATACCGATGAAGGTACCGACCATGGCCGCGCCCACGTGTTCGGCAATCTCGGCCGAGGTGGCGCCTTCGCCCACCGTGCCCATGGTGATCACGATGCCCAGCACCGCCGCCAGAATACCGAAGCCCGGCATCGCTTCGCCGATCTTGCCCAGCGATTTGGCCGGCTGGGTCAGTTCTTCGTGGATGGCTTCCAGTTCCTGCTCCAGCACGCCTTCCAGTTCGTGGGCGTTGATCTTGCCCATGGCCATCAGGCGGAAGTTGTCGACGATGAAAGCCAGCAGTTTCGGTTCGTCCAGGATCAGCGGGTAGCGCTGGAACAGCGGCGATTCGCGCGGTGCTTCAACGTGGGCGTCCAGCGCTTTCAGGCCGCCGGCGGCCAGCTGCAGCAGTTCATACATCAGCAGCAGCAACTGGCGCTGGAATTCCGAGTCGTACTTCTTGCGCGACATCAGGTGCTTGCACTGGGTCACGGTCTCGGCCAGCACGTGGCGCGGGTTGCCGATGACGAAGGCGCCCAGGCCCGCGCCGGCAATCACCAGCAGTTCCAGCGGCTGCCAGATCGCGGTGAAGTGGCCGCCCATCATGGCGTAGCCGCCAAACACCGAGCCAAACACGATCATGATGCCGAATAGTTGCTGCATGGTTTATGCCTTTCGCGTGGTCTTTCAGGTGGGCTGCGGCTCAGGCCGCCAGCACCGCTTTCATCTTGTTCAGGGCCTGCTTGTTCAACTGGCAGACGCGGGCGTCGGTCAGGTCCAGCACGGCGGCGATTTCTTTGTAGCTGAGCTCGAATTCGTAATACATCTGGATCACGCGCTGTTCGCGTTCGTCCAGGCCGTTCAGCGCCTGCTCCAGGCTGCGGCGTATCATCAGTTGCTCTTCCGGTCCGGCCACGCTGCCGGTGTCGGCCAGCGTGTCCTGCAGGATTTCGTCGAAGCTGGCAATGGTTTCCGCGTTTTCGTCCAGCAGGTAAGCCTGGTAGCCCTCGGCATCGAGGCCGAGCGCGCTCATGATTTCCTGTTCGCCCGGCTCGCGGCCGAGCTTGCGCGTCAGGTCGCGCACGGCATCGCGCATCTTGTGGCTTTGCTGGCGCACCGCGCGCGGGCGCCAGTCCTGCCGGCGCAGTTCGTCGAGGATGGCGCCGCGTACGCGCAGCGAGGCATAGCTGCCAAAGCCGGTGTCGGGCTCGCCATAGCGGCGCAGCGCTTCAAGCAAGCCCATCAGGCCGATCTGCTCCATGTCGTCGCGGTCGATCGCGCCCTGCACCTGCGAGTTGAGCTGGCGCACGATGCGCTTGACCAGCGGCGCGTAGGCCAGCAGGTGCTTCTGCTCGTCGGCCACGCTGACTGCGGCGTAGCTTTCGGCATATGGCTCTGCAACCGTGTCCACCAAGCCCATGGCTTTACTCCAGGATCAACTTGCCAATCATTACTTGTTCGAAGGGGCGTTCGCGCGCCTCCTTGGCGTAGGCTTCATCGTAAGCCTTGTTCAATTCCTCGACAAACTGGTCAATGGTCATCATGGAAGCTTTTTCCATCGGCAGCGCCGACAGCGCGCGCACGGCAACGCTGCGCAGCATCGGCAGTGCTTCCTTGGCTTCCTTTTCCTGCTTGGCCGTGGTCGCAATGACGAGGTCGGCCGACATATAGTGCGGCACCGTGTCGCCCGGCTGGCGCCGCATCATGACGATGACTTTTTCAATGGTCAGGTACTTCAGCGGTTCGCCGGGCTTTTTCTCTTCGACGGCGGCCTTGGCCGGCTCGGCGCTCTTGCCTTTCATGAACCAGACGGCGCCACCGGCGGCGCCCGCGCCTACCAGCAGCACGGCTGCCACGATCAGGACCAGTTTCTTATTCATCTAATGCTTACTCCCGTTCGCCCGACATGGCAAAAGTGGTGGCGCCGGCTTCCTCGCCGTCCAGGGCGCGGCCCGGCTGGCGCTGCGGCTCGGATTGTTGTTGGCGCTGCTGCTGGCCGCCGTCGGCCAGGCTGCGCGCGTTGCTCGAAGAAACCGTCACGGCCACCTCGCCGAACTGGCGCTGCGACAGGTCCTGGCGCACGGCATCGCCAATGGTGTTGAGCTGGCGTACCACTTCGCTGTGGCTGGCGGCAATATTCACTTGCAGCGCGCCGCCGCTGTGGCGCACGGAAATTTCCACGCTGCCCATATTCGCTGGTTCCAGGCGGATCACGGCGCGCTCATCGTTGCGCGCCAGTTGCAGCTGCAGGCGGTCGCCGAGGGCGGCGCGCAGCGGCTGCTGCCATTGCTCCGGGCTGCCGCTCAGTTGCAGCGTGTCGCTGGGCTGGGCGGCGGCATTGGCCAGCACGCTGCGGAAGCCGGGCAGGGCGCCGGCATCGGTAGGCTGGCGCTGGCTGTCGGCCAGCAGGCTGGCGCTGTCCTTGGCTGCAACCGGGGCTGCGGTACTGTCGGCAGCCTGGCCTTGCAGGGCGTTCAGCGCAGCGCCCAGCGCTTCGCCGGCGGAGCTGCGGGTGCTCGCTGCAGGCGAGCCGCCTGGCTGTGCCGGGGCGGCACGGGTGGCCGCCGCCAGCATAACGGCGCGCGCGTCCAGCAAGCTCGCTGGTGGCGCTTCCGGCGCCTTGGCCGATTCGGCCTGGGCGCCGGCGCCGGCTTCGCGAGCGGTGAGGGCGCTGGCCTGGGCTTGCTGGCGCAGCAGCAAGGCGCTGTCGTTGGCGGAAGCCTTGCTGCCGGGTGCCGCGGTCAGGGCGGCGGCAACAGCGGCCACGCTGTCCGGGGTGGCGCCCGGCACGCCGCCGGCCAGCGGCAGGTTGCCCAGGGCCGGCAGCATGGTCGCGACGGCTGCGGCGGCTGCCGTCTTGTCATCGGCGGACGGCGCAGGGGCGCCTTCTTCCTCGCGGCTGATGCCGGCCATGGCGTCCAGCAGGACGCCGAAGGGCGCCGGCGCCATCGCGGCGGCGGCGTCCAGCAGTACGCCGGCCAGGCCGCCGGCTGGTGCAGCGCGGTTGGCCGCGGCGCTGGCGGTGTCGGCCGCGGCGCCGTTGGCGGCCGGCGGCGGCAGGCCGGCAGCTGCGGTGGCTGGTGGGACGGTGGCGCCAGGCGCCGCAGGCAAATTGATCATGCTTCAGTTCCGGTTGCAGCGTCGCCGCTGTCGAGGGCATAGGCAAGCCAGCCCTCTCTGTTGTTCGTCAAATCGCTCAGGTGCTGGCCAGTCTCGGCGGTGGCGCTATCGACTTTTGCCACTGCCGCGACATGCAGATCACGCAGCGCCGCCAGCGCTGCGCGCTCGGCCGGCGTCCACGCACCCTGCGCTGCCAGCGTCGGCAGGGTGGAGGCCATCAAAGTATTAATCGCCGCCAGTGCCGCCCAGTCGCTGGCGGCAGTGGCGGCGCTCAGCTGCTGCGCAAGCTGCAGCAGCGTCTTATGCCTATCCATGTTTGTCATGCACGCCCTGCCAGCCGGTGCGGATCGTGGTCAGCAGGCCTACCACTTCGTCGATGACGGCAGGGTCCATGTCGACGCCAGCGCGGTACAGGCGGGCCGCGCAATAGTCGTACAGGCGGCCCAGGTTGGCCACCACCTCGCCGCCTTGCTCGAAATCGAGCGAGCTGGCGAGACCGTTGATGATCTGGGTGCACTTGTCGAGGCTGACGGCCTTCTGTTCGTAGCGCTTGCCCACGATGTGGCCGCGCGCACGGGCCAGCTCCTCCAGCAAACCATCGGTCAGCACCAGCACCAGTTCGACAGGTGTGGCGCGGGCCGTCTGGGCTTCCAGGTTGGTGGCGTGATAGCTGCCGTAAGCGTCGTGATCCATTGTTTAAGACTTTCAGGAATCGGATTTACTGAACATCGCTTCAAACATGCTCGAGGTTCCGCTCATCTGGGACTGCAGGCTTTGCAGCTGGGTGAACTGGGCCAGGTAGCGCTTGTAAGCGTTATCGTATTGGGTTTCCAGCACGGCCTGGCGGGCCGACAGCTGGGACTGCAGTTTGGCGTTGGCCTCCTTGCGCGCCGCGATCTGGCCGGTGCCGGCCTTGGTCCAGCCGGTCAGCAGGGTGTCAAGGTTGCCCAGCACGCCAGTCGACGGGGAACCGACCTTGCCCAGGATCGCATCCAGCCCGGTCGGGTTGGTGGCGAGCGTCTTGTCCAGGCGGGTCTTGTCCAGCGCCAGGGTGCCGTCGCGCTGCGCCGTGATGCCGTACAGGGCCAGGCTGGCGCCGCCTACCGAGGTGCGCAAGGTCGATTCCATGCGCGACTTCAGCGAAGCGAGGCCGGCGTCGGAGGCATAAACGCCGCCGGTGGTGCCCTTGGTGAAGTCGCCATGGGCGGTCAGTTCACCCACGGCAGACAGCATCTTGTTCCACTGGTCGACAAAATTCTGCACATTGGTGGCAGTGGCGCTGCTGTCGCGGGCGACGCTCAGCGTGACCGGCACGCCGCCGGTCTGGGCCTTGCTGAAGGTCATCGAGACGCCGTCGACCACATTGAACGTGTTCGAGGCCTGGGTCATCTTGTTGCTCGGGTCGCCACCCGGCGCGCCGACCCAGACCACGGCATCGGTGCCGGCCTGCAGCGCGCGGTTGCCATCGGCCAGTTGCGCCTGCAGTGCCGGGTCGCCCAGGTTGGTGGTGTCGATGCCGGCCACGCCGTTGGCCTGGCCGGTCAGGTTGGAGGTGAGCACCAGGCGGGTCTGGCCGTTGACGGTCAGGGTCGAAGCGGTCACGCGCGAGTTATTGGTCGCTTCCAGGTTGATGGCAGCGGCGATTTCTTTCGCGCTCAGCACATTGTTCAGGTCCTTGTCGCCATTGGCCAGGTTGACGGTGAAGCTGCTGCCGTCGGCCAGTTTTACGGACAGGGTGCCGGCCGCAGCGCCGACCACATTGGAATCGGTCACGCCGCTGTAGGAAACCTGGCCGGCCGTGGCCAGCGTTTCGACGTAGAACTGGTAGGTGCCGGCAATCGCCGAAGCAGAGGCGGTGGCGGTGCCGACGTCGGAGCTGAAGCTTGCCTTATTGGCTACAACCGAGCCGCCCGTGGTGGTGGTCGCCAGCGAGCTGCGGAAGGCGCCCAGCGCGGAGCTGAGCTTGGTCAGCGCCTTGTCGATCGCAGTTGCGGTCGCCGACTGGGCATCAAGCATTGACTGACGGCCCTGGATATACATCTGCGCCAGTTGGGCAGCCGTGGTCTTGGGATCGTAGGTGGGGACGGAAGTAGCCATTTCTCGTGCTCCGAAGAAATTAAATGAAGTGTACCAAGGTAAGAGGCGACCAAAGTAATGACTTCATGAAATATTCGGTTCAGCCTTTCATTTATGTCCGCGGTACCACAGTTGGGTTGCCAGTTCGTCATGGCGCTTGCGCTCCTGCGCGCGCTGCGCGGTGGCCGCCGCATCCTGGTGCCGCTCGAGCACCTGGCCCAGCACTTCGCGCTTGACGTAGGCGGCGGTCAGCGCGCGCTGCGACACGGCCATGTCGGCCTCGTGCATGTGCAGGTTGAGGCGCTGGCTGTCGGCCATGGCCATCACGCCCTGCTTGTAGTCGCCGCAGTTGAGCGCCAGCGCCATCGGCAGGCGGCCGGACGGGCCGCTGCTCTCGTACAGGCTGGTCAGCTTGTCGAGCGTCTTCTTGTAGCGCTCGCGCACATTTTCCTTGGCGGCCATTTCGGTTTGCAGTTTGTCGACTTCGTTGCTGCGCATGTCGACCAGGGTCGACAGGCTGCGGATCGTGGTTGTCGTCATGCCATCAGCCTTTCAAGTTGGTCCACGCAATTGGCGTAAGGGGCCGGTTCCTTGGTCCCCTGGCACAGGAATTCTTCAATATGCGGATGCAGGTTCACCGCCTTGTCGGTGACCGGGTCGGCGCCGGGCACATAGGCGCCGAGCGGGATCAGGTCGCGCACCCGTTCGTGGCGCGCCATCGAGGCTTTCAGCGCCCGCGCGGCCAGCATGTGTTCGCGCGTAATCACGTGGTTCATGCAGCGGCTGATCGAGGCGGCAATATTGATCGCCGGGTAATGGCCGCGTTCGGCCAGCTCGCGCGTCAGCACGATGTGGCCGTCGAGGATGGCGCGCGCGGTGTCGACCACCGGATCCTGCTGGTCGTCGCCCTCTGCCAGCACGGTATAGATCGCGCTCATGCTGCCGTAAGGATTCTCGCCATTGCCGGCCGATTCGACCAGCTGCGGCAGGGCAGAGAACACCGAGGGCGGATAGCCTTTGGTGGCCGGCGGTTCGCCCAGGGCCAGCGCGACTTCGCGCAGCGCCATGGCGTAACGGGTCAGCGAATCGACCAGCAGCAGCACGTTCTTGCCCTGGTCGCGGTAATGGGCCGCGATCGAGTGGCACAGCTCGGTCGCCATGATGCGCATCAGCGGCGATTCGTCGGCCGGCGCAATCACCAGCACGGCCTTCTTCAAGCCTTCCGGGCCCAGCGACATTTCGATAAATTCGCGCACCTCGCGCGAACGCTCGCCGATCAGGCCCACCACCACCACGTCGGCCACGGTCTGGCGCGTGATCAGGCCCAGCAGCACAGACTTGCCGACGCCGGAACCGGCCATCAGGCCGACGCGCTGGCCTTTGCCCAGGGTCAGCATGCTGTTGATCGCGCGCACGCCGACGTCGAGTGCATCGACCACCGGTTGCTTCTTGAGCGGGTTGACGCGCGGCGGCTGCATCTCGAGCGGATATTCGCCGCCCAGCTTGCCCAGGCCATCGATCGGTTCGCCGATGCCGTTGACCATGCGGCCCAGCCAGCTGTCGCCGATCTGCAGGCTGCCTTTGTCGTTGGACGGCAGCACGCGGGCGCCGGTAGTCAGGCCGGCCGCTTTCTTGAACGGCATCAGGAAGGTCAGCTTTTCGCGGAAGCCCACCACTTGCGCGTCGAGCCATTCGCCATCGACTGTCTCGATCTGGCAACGCTGGCCGGTATGCAGCTTGCAACCCGTCGCTTCCAGCAGCAGGCCGGAAGCCCCCACCAGCCGCCCGGTCGGGGTGGCCAGCGGTACGTCATCGAGTTCCAGTTTGCGCAGGGCGTCGGCAATCATTCTTCACTCTCGGCGTCGTCACCGCCATCGGCGGCCTGCAACTGATTATCGACCTGTTCCATGACAGCAGCAAGACGCTGGTGGCAGCCGGCGTCGACTTCCGTATCGCCGGCGCGGATATGGCATTCGCCCAGGTCGAGGCGGGCGTCGCCGATCAGGTTCCAGCGCTTGGCGCGCTTGGGATCGACTTCCATGATGCGCTTGACTTCTTCCGGGTTGAGGTAGACATCGATCTCGTCGCGCGTCGGCGGCATCGAGGCCAGGGTCTCGTCAACCAGCGCCATGATCTGCACCGGCTGCAGCGCCAGTTCGGCGCGGATCACATTGCGCGCCACTTTCGCCACCAGGTCCACCACTTCCTTGCGCTGCGCCGCGCGGTAATCGGCGCGCAGCTTCTTCAGCGATTTCAGCATGGCGTCGACCGGACGCGCCAGATGGTCGAAGCCGACCAGGGTTTCCTGGCGGCCTTCCTCGCGGCCCAGCTCCAGGCCTTGCTGGCGGCCCGCTTCGAAGCCGTCTTCCTGGCCGCGCTGCAAGCCGATTTCATAACCGTCGCGCTGGCCCTGCTCGAAGCCTTCGCTGACCGAGGCCTGCCATTGGGCAGCATCGGCCACGTGGCCTTGGCCGGCGCCGCGCTGGCCGTTGGCGCCATGCGTGTGCACGTACTGCTGCAGCGGCGGGAAACGGTAGGGACGGAACTGTTTCATCACTCGATCACCGTTTCAGCAAACAGCTGCACTTCGACTTCGCCGGCATCGGCCAGCGCTTTCACGGTGGCCATGATTTCCTGGCGTGTCGCTTCGATGCGCGACATCGGCACTGGACCGGCGCGGCGCATCATGTCTTCGAAAGCCTGCGCCTGGCGTTTCGGCATGGTCTTCAGCACCGCATCGCGGATCGCCTGCTCGGCGCCCTTGAGCGCGATGGCCCACTGCTCGAGCGGCACTTCCTCGATGATGCGGGTGAGGGTGACTTCGGTCTGGGTCGACAGGATCAGGAAGTCGTACATCTGCATCTCGATCTGTTCCACCACTTCCGGGTCGTGGGCGCGCAGCAGTTCGACGATCTGCGCGCGGTTGCCTGGCAGGCGGTTCAGGATCTCGGCCACCTGGCGCACACCTTCCACGCTGGTCGATTGCGAATCGAAGGACGACAGGCAGCGGTTCACCAGTTCTTCCAGTTCCAGCAGCAGGTCGCGGTCGATCTCGTCCAGGCGCGCCATGTTCAGCAGCACCAGGTCGCGGCCTTCCAGCGGCAGCGCGTCGAGGATCTGGCCGGCCAGCGCCGGCGGCAGGAAGGCCAGGAACACGGCCTGCATCTGCACGTGTTCGTTGGCGATGTAGTCGGCCAGCCACTTCGGCGAAGCCCATTGCAGGCGCGCCATTTTCGGGCGCAGCTCGTCGCCGTAGATGTTGTTCAGCACGGTGTTCGCGATGTCGCCGCCCAGCGCCAGGTCCAGCGAGCGCTTGAGGAAGGAGCGCGAAGCGCCGTGCACGCCGGACTGCTGGCGGTAATCGTCGAAGAAGGTCTGCATGGCAGTCTTCACTTCCTCCACCTTGATGCCGCTCATGCGCGACATGACCTGGGTCACTTCCAGCAGTTCCTCGCGCGACAGGCAGCGCAGCACGGCGGCGGCCGGCTCTTCGCCGATCGACAGCAGCACGATCGCGGCTTGCTCGACCGGGCTCAGGCCCTGCTCTTGGTCCAGGTTATTGTTGATGTCGGCCATTTTTCTGCATCCATTGTTTGACGACTTCGGCTACGCGCTCCGGCTCTTTTTCCGCCAGTACCTTGAGGTGGTCCACCATCACGTCCACCGGCGAACCGGCAGGCGGCAGATCGTAGTTTTCCAGCAGCGGCACCATCGGCATCTGGCTGCCTTCCAGCGCGGCCGGCTTGGCTTCGCCTTCCGCCCCTTCCGAAGAGCCTAGTGCAGGCGGCGGCGCCGCGGCGCCCGGCACGGCGGTCGCGGTACCCGGGATCGGCGTTGCCTCGGCCTGGCGGGCGGCGGCGCCAGCCAGTGCCGGCTTGACTGCCTGCGCCGGAGCGGCTGGTGCAAAGCGTGCGGTCAGCAGGCGCAGCAGCGGACGGGCCAGCAGCAGGTAAGCCAGCAGCAGCGCCACGGCATAGCCGAGCCAGTTGACCGAATCGACCACGGTGTCGCGTTCCTGCCACCACGGCACTTCCGCCGCCTTGGCCGGGAAGTTCATGGCGCTGACCACCAGCTTGTCGCCGCGCTCTTCATTGATGCCCAGCCCGCTGCGCAGCACCTTGTCGATATTGGCGATTTCAGCCGGCGTCCAGCCCGTCTTAGGGAAGGGCGCTGCCGCCTGCGCCAGCACCACGGCCACGTTCTGGCGCACCAGGCGGCCGCGGGCGCGCTTGGTCTGCGTGATGCTGCGGTCGTAGGCGAACTGGCGCGTGGTGGCGTTCTTGCGTGCGGTGCCTTCCGGTACCTGGCCCGGTGCGCCGGCCGTGCCGCCGCCAGCCGCTGCCGCATCGGCAGCCTGCTGCTGCGGCGGACGATTGGACAGGGTACCCGGCACGCCCATGGCGATGCGGTTGCGGTCCTGTTCTTCGCGCATGGCTTCGCTGGTCACTTTGGGATCGGCGCCATATTTTTCAACGGTTTCTTCGACCTTGTCGTTGTCGACGTCGGCCGTCACGCTGAGGCGGAAATTGTTGTCGCCGACGATGGGACCGAGCAGGCCCTTGATGTTGGCGCGGATTTCTTCCTGCTGGCGCTTGGCGTTTTCATTGCTTGACGTCGAGGCGTCGAACGCTTCGGTCAGGTCGACGTGGGACGACAGCAGGTTGCCCGACTGGTCGACCAGGCTCACGCGCGCCGGGCTCAGCGAGGCGACGCTGCCCGACACCATGTTGACGATGGCGGCAATGTGCTCAGGCGCCAGCGTGCGTCCTGGTTTGGTAGCGATAACTACGGATGCCGACGACTTGTCGCCGTCGCTCGATACGAAGGAGGTGGACTTGGCGATCGACAGGTGCACGCGCGCATGCGCGATCGCATCGAGGGTCATGATCGACTGCGCCAGTTCGCCTTCCAGGCCGCGGCGGAAACGCACGTCCTGCACGAATTGCGACACGCCGAGCGGATCGTTCTTGTCCATCAGTTCCAGGCCGGCCGGCAGTTGCGCGGTCACGCCCTTGGCCGCCAGCAGCATGCGCACCTGGCCCAGTTTGCCTTCCGGCACCAGCACCTGGCCGGTCTCCGGATGAATGCGGTAGGCAATCTTTTCCGCGTCGAGCACGGTCATCATGTCGGCGGTGGCGACTTTTTCGCGCTGCCCGAAAACCGGCTTGTAGCCGCTCTGGTCCTTCCACAGGAACATCAGGACCAGCGCCGTCACGCCGACAGCCAGCAGCAGCAAGGGATACAGGTTCTTCAGGACAGCAGGCGGCACCGCTGGTGCCGCAGCGCCCCGCCAGCGTCCGAGAGCGGACTTGAGGTTAGCAATCACGTCAGGTCTTTCGAGAGGGAAGGCGGATATAACAGCTTACAGCGGAAGCTTGATCAATTCATCGACCGCACCCATTACCTTGTTGCGGACCTGCATCAGCATCTGGAACGACAGGCTGGCTTCCTGGCTGGCGAGCATGGCGCCCACCAGGTCGTCGCTGCGGCCGGCATCGACATCGGCCATCTTCTGGCCGGCATCGACGTCCTGCGCATTGACGCCGGCAATGGCGTCTTGCATGGTTTGGGCGAAGGAAAAGGTCGCGCCTTGTTGCGGGGCATTGAACTGGGCGGCAGGCGCAATGAGATTGGCGTGCTGTGCGAGCTCGGCGGCCGCATTGTTCAGGGATGCCAGGTCGGCCTTGATCAAGCCAGCGAATTCATTTGCCATAAATCACCTCAGGTTGGATGCGCCGTCGCGCCGCAATTCATTACCATAACTGCAACATCATTAACTTCCAGATAGTAACTGACAATCTGGACTAATTGTTAAATGGTGCCGTACGGGAACATGCAGTGTAACCCGATTTCGGGATCGTAACAACCGCTTACAAATCGCAAAACATCTTATAAATCATGCACTAAGGATAGTTTTTGCAACCAACTGAAGTTACCTGATAATAATTAAGCTTACCGTCCGGAAACTTTTATGTAAAGTCTTTTTGACCGAAGAGATACTTGATTCGTGGCAATACTGAGGGATTTGAGTTATTCTACGCTTCCAAGATCATCCTGAGCGTATAACTTTGCGATAGGATTGCAGCAGACGGATGGCCACTATGACTACCTCTCAAAGCACTGTGCAATACGAAGTACTTGACCCTTGCTTGCTGGGGCGGCCGGTGCATCGGCTGCCTGAGTTTGCCGCGCAGTTGCGCGAAGACCTGGCCCAGGCCATGCGCCTGAATGTGCACCGCCGATACTGGGGCACTTTCCAGGTGGACGATGTCGCGTTCAGCCGACTCGACGGCACAGAAGCGCGCCAGCGCTGGCTCGGCTTTGCGGCGCCTTCCGGACAACTCGGTTTCGCGCTTGAGCGCAGAATACTGTTAGGCGTATTGAATTATCGTTATGGGCGCGCCACCCGCGCCGATGCCGCTGTTGACGAACAGACAGTGCGAATTACCGCTACCGAAGAGCGCCTGGCTGTGGTTCTGGGGCAACAGCTGGTGAGCATCCTGGCAGCGCGTATTGAAAGTAACCTGCCTGCAGGCGGCCGGGAACTTAGCGAAGAAGAAAGCATCAAAGCCAGCAATGGCACCCAACCGGCCAAAGGAAGCTGGGTCATCACGGTTTCGCTGAGCGATGGCGACCTGCAAGGCAAGGCCTGGTTCGCACTCGACAAGCAAGTGATGGGCAGCGTGCTGGCCGGCCTGATGCCCGAGCGCGATGCCGGCAAGAAGGGCAGCAAGAATCCAGGGCCGCTGGCGGCGCGGCTCCAGGTTGGCCTGAGTGGCCGGCTGGTTTCCAAGGAAACCACGCTGGGCGCCATGTTCGACCTGCGTGTGGGCGATGTCATTCCCATCAGCCTGCACAGGGCAGACGTTATGCTCGAAGAATCCCGCCTGTTTACAGCTGCGGTCACTGAGCACAAGGGCAAACTCTGCTTAACCTCTTTTGAAGATATCGAATGAACATGATGAATAACCCCAACGGCAACAACGATTCCATGCTGGACGATATGTCGGAGGAAATGATCATCGACCAGGTGTCGCAGGACCTCAGCGATGTGCCGGCGCCACGTGCCGGACGTCGTGACCTGCCAGCCATGATGCGCAAGATCCCCGTCACCCTGACGCTGGAGGTGGGCTCGGCCCGCCTGTCGCTGCAGGACCTGATGCAGATCGGCCCGGACAGCGTGGTGGAGCTCGACATGCTGGCCGGCGAACCGCTGACCATCAAGGTCAACGGCACCGCCATCGGCCGGGCCGAAGTGGTGGTGGCCGGCGAAAATTACGGCCTGAAGGTCATCGATCTGGACGGTTTGAACCTGGACATGATGGCGCCATGA
>JBCNOX010000339.1:0-5980 GCA_039593645.1 Pseudoduganella sp. | reverse complement strand
GGTTGAACAGGACAGGAGTTTGCATGCCAAAGGCAATTTGGAATGGCGCCGTGATTGCGGAAGCCGATAGCAGCGAAGTCGAGATCGTCGAGCACAACATCTATTTCCCGCCATCGCGGGTCAGGCAAGACTATCTCCAGCCGAGCCAACACACCACGCTGTGCCCGTGGAAGGGCGTGGCCAGCTATTACAACGTGGTGGTGGACGGCAAAGTGAACGCCAACGCCGCCTGGTACTATCCGTCGCCGAAAGAAGCGGCCAACAACATCAAGGACCGCATCGCCTTCTGGCACGGCGTCGAGGTCGAGCATTAATTGTTGAAAGTCGGGGTCAGCTCCGGCAATCTGCCATTAAAGGCACGTACGTGCCTTTAATGGCAGATTGCCGGAGCTGACCCCGACTTTCATTAAGCATGGATAACATCACACATTCCGTTGTCGGCCTTGGTATCGGCGAGCTGGTTCAGCGCTCGCTGCCGCCGGAAGCCGATCCGGCGCGCCACAAGACGCGCCATCGATTGCTGCTGACGGCTTGCGCTCTCGCCAGCAATTTCCCCGATCTTGACCTGGTTTTCACGCGCCTGGCGCCGGCGCCGTTGGGCTATTTGCTGCATCACCGGGGTCATACACATACCTTGCTGTACCTGCTGCCGCAGGCTTTGCTGCTGTTCGCGCTGTTGTGGGCTTTGTGGCCGAATGCTCGGGCCTTGCTGCGCGAGAGCCGCGTTGCGCGGCGTGGGCTGCTGCTGGCGCTGGCCGCCGGCTTCCTGCTGCACATCGGCATGGACTTCATGAACAACTACGGCGTCCATCCCTTCTATCCATTCAGCGGGACGTGGTATTTCGGCGATATGGTCTACATCATCGAGCCGGTATTCTGGGTGGCGTTCGGGGTACCTCTGGCGATGGCAGCGCCTTCGCGCCGCATGCGCATCGTGCTGCTACTGGTGCTGCCCGTGGTGCTGCTGTATGTGACGCTGCATGGCTACCTTGGCTGGGCTTCGTTCGCAGCGCTGGTCATCCTGGGCGCGGCAGTGGCGGCGCTGCGTTTCATGCATATGCAGAGCCGGCGCGCGCTGCTGCTGGCGCTTGGCGTGGTGCTGGTCTTTGTCGGCATCCAGACGTCGGCGTCGTACAAGGCGCGCCAGGCGGTGACGGCCGCCCTGGTGCTGCAGGATCCGCAGGCCCGCGTGCTGGACGTGGCGTTGACGGCTTTCCCGGCCCAGCCGCTGTGCTGGAGCTTCACCTCGATCGAGTCGGACGGGAAGACTTATCTGCTGCGGCACGGGCATTTGAGCCTGGCGCCAGCGCTGCTGCCGCCGCGCGAATGCCCTGCGGCGCTGACGGCTGATGCCGTCCGGGAGATGGCCGGTACGGTGCCGGGCGTGCTGCTTTCGGGTTCGTGGCAGGGCGATCTGGCGGCCGTGCGCGCGCGTGCAGCCGCCGATTGCCAACTTGCTGCATGGCTGCGCTTTGCGCGCATGCCGGCTGTGGATGATGCCCAGGCTACCGACCTGCGCTTCGCCTCTTCGCCGCGCGGCAATTTCACTACGCTGCTGCTGGCGGCCAAGCCGGAATGCCCATTCGGTATTCCGGGCTGGGGCACGCCGCGCGCCGACCTGCTGGGAGCCGCGCAATGAAGAGCTACGACCCGCATCAGCGCTTTGGCCGGCCGGAAGGCGGCTGGCGCGAAAAACTCTATGCCGTCATCTTCGAATCCGACACGCCCGCCGGCCTGGCTTTCGACCTGGCGCTGATCGGCGCAATCCTGCTTAGCGTAACGACGGTGGTGCTGGCCAGCGTAGCCGAAGTGGCGCGCGACTACGGCGATTGGCTGTTTGCGGCGGAGTGGTTCTTTACGGTGCTGTTCACGATCGAATATATCGCTCGCTTGCTGTGCGTGCGGCATCCGCTGCGCTATGCACGCAGTTTCTTCGGCATGATTGATTTGCTGGCCGTGCTGCCAAGCTACCTGTCGCTGGTCCTGCCGGGCGCTTATGTGCTGCTGAATGTGCGGATCCTGCGCCTGCTGCGCATGTTCCGAATCCTCAAGCTCACGCTCTACATCGAGGAATATGGCATGCTGGGGCGGGCCTTGCTGGCCAGCCGCCGCAAGATCCTGATCTTCCTGTCGGTGGTGTTCATGATCGTGTTCCTGCTGGGGACTGTGATGTACGTGGTGGAAGGGCCGGTGCACGGCTTCACCAGTATTCCCACTTCCGTCTACTGGGCGATTTCCGCGGTGACGACGGTGGGCTTCGGCGACCTGGTGCCGAAGACGGACCTGGGGCGCGCCATCGCGTCGGTCATGATGCTGCTTGGCTGGGGCATCCTTGCAGTCCCGACCGGCATTATCAGCGCCGAAATCAGCCAGCAGCGCCGTTCGAGCCGTACTTGCGCCGGCTGCCTGGCCGGAGACCATGAGCTGTCGGCGCGTTTCTGCAAGAGCTGTGGCACCAAGCTACCGGGGAATTAAGCGGCTTGCTTGACCGGCGGCTCGAAGTCGGTCGACAGCGACAGCTCCAGCCAGGCTGCCATCTCCTGCTCCACAAAGCGGTTCTTTTCGCGCACGCGGGCCACGGTGTCGCTGCCCAGGTGCAGGCGCAGTGGCGGCCGCGCGCTGTCGGCCAGCTGCAGCAGCGCCTTGGACAGTTTCTCCGGGTCGCCCGGCTGCTGGTGGTTGACGCCGGCGGCAAAGGTGCGCATGGCGCCAACCGTATCCCGGTAGTCGTCGATGCGGGTGGCGGTTTCGGACAGCGAACTGGCGTCGAGGAAGTCGGTGCGGAAGAAGCCCGGCTCCACCACGGTGACGTGCACGCCCAGCGGCGCCAGTTCCAATGCCATGGCTTCGCTCAAGCCTTCCACCGCGAACTTGGTGGAGCTGTAGACGCCCCAACCCTGGTAGGCGCTGTAGCCGCCGACGGAAGAGATATTCATCACGTGGCCGCTATGCTGCTTGCGCATCACCGGCAACACGGCGCGTGTGACGTGCAGCAGGCCGAAGACATTGGTCTCGTAGTTGCGGCGTACTTCTTCGGCCGAGGTTTCTTCCACAGCACCGAGAATGCCGTAGCCGGCATTGTTGACCAGCACGTCGATGCGGCCGAAGCGTTCGACTGCGGCCTGGACGGCGATCACGGCGGCGGCTTCGCGGGTGACGTCCAGCTGCACCGGCAGCAGATTGGGATGTACGCCCAGCGCGTCGACGATGGCTTGCGGGTTGCGGGCGGCTGCGACCACCGAGTCGCCGCGCGCCAGGGCGTCGCGTGCAATCAGCAGGCCGAAGCCACGGGATGCGCCAGTGATGAACCAGACTTTGTTTGCCATGATATTGCTCCTTCAAGGAAGTGGTGAGTTGGTGAAGGCCATATTAGGCGCCGCAATCCTGCTACACTAGATACGGGAAAGGTGTTTTATCTTCAACTGGTGGTTGTAAATGGACAAAGCGCGGGTTATTACACTTTTCATCGGCGTGGTGCATGCCGGCAGCTTCAGCCAGGCGGCGGTGGATGCCGGCCTGTCAGCGCAGGCCGTCAGCAAGGCGATCCGCCAACTGGAGGAGCATCTCGGCGTGCGCCTGTTCCACCGCACCACGCGCAGCCTGAGCCTGACCGACGAAGGGCAGCGCCTGTTCGAACTGGCGAATCCCGGCCTGCGTTTGCTCGATGAAGCGCTGGACCATGTGCGCAGCAGCCGCGAGGCGATGGATGGTGTGATCCGCATTACCGCGCCGACTTCGATCGGCAGCATTGTGCTGGCGCCCTTGCTGGCGCAGTTCCAGGACATCCACCCTGGTACCCGTTTCGACCTGTACCTGGAAGACCACTTCACCGACATGATCGAGTCGAAGATCGATGTCGGCTTCCGCGCCGGCAACCCGCCCGAACGCAACCTGGTGGCGCGCCGCCTGGGCAAGATTGCCCTGTATATTTGCGCCGCGCCCAGCTACCTGGCGAAGCACGGCACGCCGAAGACCGTGGCCGATTTGCAGAAGCACCGCTGCACCGGCTTCCGCCAGCCCAATACCGGCCGCATCGTACCGTGGGAGCTGCGCGGCGAGGGCGGTACCATCTACCAGGACGTGCCGTGCGTGGCCAGCTTCAATACCGCGGAGGCCGAGCTAGAAGCGGTGCGCGCCGGCGTCGGCGTCGGCCAACTGACCCTGTACATGGCGGAACGCGACCTGGCGGAAGGGCGGCTGGTGCACCTGCTGCCGCAGCACGTCACTTCCAACGCCGGGATTTACATGTACTATGCCCAGCGCAGCCGCATGCCAATGCGGGTACGGCACTTTATCGACTTCGCGATGAAATATCCATGGACCGCCTTTACCTGATGACAGTCTACGTGGCCGTGGCCGAGGAGCAGGGCTTCGCGGCCGGCGCGCGCCGCCTTGGCATGTCGCCACCCGCGGTCACGCGCGCCGTCGCCGCGCTGGAACAAAGGCTGGGCGTCAAGCTGCTGGACCGCACCACGCGCCTTGTGCGCGTGACGGAAGCGGGCCAGCGCTACCTGGACGACGCGCGCCGCATCATCGCGGAAGTCGATGAAGCCGACGACGCCGTGGCAGGCATCAACGCCGCACCGCGTGGGCACCTCACGGTAACGGCGCCGGTGCTGTTCGGCCGTCTCTACGTCATGCCGGGCATTGTCGATTACCTGCAGCGCTATCCGGCGATGAACATTTCGACCGTCTTCGTCGACCGTGTGACCAACCTGCTGGAGGAGGGCATCGACGTCGGCATCCGCATCGGCGAGCTGCCCGATTCGAGCATGCGCGCCATCCCGGTCGGCCAGGTGCGGCGCATGATCATCGCCGCGCCGTCCTATATCGCGAGGCATGGCGCGCCGCGTACGCCGCAGGAACTGGAACGGCACACCATCGTTGCTTCGTCCGGCTCCAGCGTGCCGCCGGACTGGCGCTTCCAGCATGGCGGCAGCACGCAATCGCTGCGGGTCCAGCCGCGCCTTGGCGTCAATAATAACGATTCGGCAATTGAAGCGGTGCGCAGCGGCTTTGGCATCGCGCGCCTGCTGTCCTACCAGGCGGCGGCTTTGCTCGAGGCGGGCGAGCTGGTGGAAGTGCTGCAGGAGTACGCCACGCCAGCCGTGCCGATCCATATCATTCACCGCGACAGCCGCCAGGGTTCGACCCGCATCCGCAGCTTCGTGGACCAGATGGCCGAGCGTTTGCGCACCGATCCGAGGCTCCAGGCTGTGCGCTGACAGCGCTAATTTGGTGCGGCGCACAATCGAGGTGCTGGATTTTCACTGCACTCTCCTCTGAAAGCGGGCTGGCACGGCGCTTGCAACATCCCCGTTATTTACATAAACGGGGATAAAGATGGATCGCACGTTCAGCCTTACCCGCCGCCGCCTGCTTGCTACGGGCGCGGCGGCAGCCTTATCGAATTACGCCTGGGCGGCAGGCTCCGACAAGCCGGAGAAAGAGGAAGTCAAAGTCGGCTTCATTCCCCTGACAGACTGCGCCTCGGTCGTGATGGCGTCCGTGCTTGGCTTCGACAAGAAGTACGGCATCAAGATCGTGTTGAGCAAGGAGGCGTCATGGCCGTCCGTGCGCGACAAGCTGGTGAACGGCGAGCTCGATGCGGCCCATGTGCTGTATGGCCTGGTGTATGGCGTGCACCTTGGCGCCGGCGGTCCGAAGAAGGACATGGCCGTGCTGATGAACCTCAATCATAACGGCCAGGCGATCACGCTGTCGAAGAAGCTTTCCGACAAGGGGGCAGTGGACGGCGCTTCGCTGGCAAAGGTGATGCGCGCAGAGCAGCGCGAATATACCTTCGCCCAGACCTTCCCGACCGGCACGCATGCGATGTGGCTGTATTACTGGCTCGCTTCGTACGGCATCAACCCGATGCAGGACGCGAAGATGATCACCGTGCCGCCGCCGCAGATGGTGGCGAATATGCGGATCGGGAACATGGACGGCTTCTGCGTGGGCGAGCCGTGGAATCACC
>JBCNOX010000338.1:0-6028 GCA_039593645.1 Pseudoduganella sp. | reverse complement strand
GGATCACAATCGATGGGCCTTCGGGCATGGCGACCTCCTTTCGGCCCAGTTTCCCGCCCCGGCGCCGGCCGCGCCGTGCGCGCACGCACAGTTGCTATACTCCCTGGCATGTTGATACGACACACTACCGAACTGGACTGGCCTGCCCTCAAGGCCGTCCGCCTTGCCGCGCTGCTTGATGCGCCGACCGCTTTCGGCGTGACGCACGCCAGTGCCGCTGCCGATTCCGATCAACAGTGGCGCGACCGCGCCGCCGCGCGCGGCCCTGCAACTTACCTGCTTGCCTTCAGCGGCGACACGCCGGTCGGCATGATCGGCGGAGTGGTCAGCGAGGCGCAAGAGTTCAACCTGATCGCGATGTGGCTCACGCCGCAACACCGCGGCAGTGGTGCTGCGGCGGCGCTGGTCGACGCCATGAAGCGGCATGCGCAGTCGCAGGGCCACCGCCGTGTGGTGCTCGACGTGGCGCCGGAAAATGCGCGCGCCGCCGCCTTCTATGTCAGGTGCGGTTTCGCTTTCCTGCCGCGTTGGGAACCGCTGGCGAGCCACCCGCATATCCAGCTGCAGCAGATGGAGTGGCGAGCGAGCGAAAGCTGATCGCGCTCGCTGCTTTCGTTTGCAACGCGCAATTGAATAGTCACGATGTTGTCATTTTCGCTTCCTAGAATGGCGGGCAGTTTCAACTACCCCACTTTTGGAAAGCGTCATGGAAAACAAAATCGATCACGACGACATCGGCTACAACGATACCCCGAACGAGCACTTCAGCAACATCCTCGACCAGCGCATCAGCCGCCGCAACCTGCTGCGCGGCTCGGTCGCGTCGGCCATCTCGGTGATAATGGGTTCGGCCACCCTGACCGCCTGCGGCGGTGGCGGCGACGATGCGCCGGTGGTCACCAAGCCGGAAGTGCCGGAAAAACTGCTGGGCTTCACGGCCGTGGGCAAGAGCCTGGCGGACGTGGTCACTGTGCCGGCCGGGTATACCGCCACCGTGATTTACGCGCTGGGCGATCCGCTGACCGCTTCCGCCACCGCGTTCAAGAACGATGGCAGCGATGCCGACTTTGAAAACCGCGCCGGCGACCACCATGACGGCATGGAGTTCTTCGGCCTGGACAGCAACGGCAAGCCTTCGGCCAGCGGCAACGACCGTGGCCTGCTGGCGATCAACCACGAAGCCACCACCAACGAAAAACTGTCGTCCTTCTTCATCCACGCCAACGGCGGCAGCAATACCCTGCCGCGCCCGGCTGCGGAAATCGACCGCGAAACCGCGCTGCATGGCATTTCGGTGGTGGAAGTGCGCAAGAACGCCGGCAAGTGGGAATACGTCAAGGATTCCGCCTTCAACCGCCGCGTCACCTGCCTGACCGACTGCGACCTGAGCGGCCCGGTGAAGGGCAATGCCCTGGTAAAAACCAAGTACTCGCCGGACGGCAGCAAGATCCGCGGCACCCTGAACAACTGCGGCACCGGCCGTACGCCATGGGGCTCCTTCGTTTCCGGCGAAGAAAACTGGAGCGGCTACTTCACCCGCAGCGCGACCGACGATGCGGCACGCGGCAACGACAAGAGCGTCGCTGCGCTCAAGCGCTACGGCCGCAGCCAGGGCGCCGCATCGCGCCATGGCTGGGAATCGGGCGGCGCTGACGACAAGTACGCGCGCTGGAACAACTCCAAGCTGGGCGCCTCGCTGGACGGCAGCGACGACTACCGCAACGAGATGAACGGCATGGGCTACATCGTGGAAGCCGATCCGTACAACAAGAGCAAGAACCTGCGCAAGCGCACCGCGCTGGGCCGCTATGCCCACGAGAGCGCCGCCTTCGGCAAGACCGTGGCCGGCCAGCCGCTGGCGGTCTACATGGGCGACGATTCGCGCAACGAATACATCTACAAATTCGTCTCGACCGCCACCTGGAGCGACGCCGATGCCACCCCGGCCGACCTGCTGGCCACCGGCGACAAATACCTGGACTCGGGCAAGCTGTTCGTGGCCAAGTTCGCCGCTGACGGTACCGGCTCCTGGATTGAGCTCAGCATCAACAACGCCGCCATCGCCGCCTACGCGACCTACAAGTTTGCCGACCAGGCCGACGTGCTGGTCAATGCCCGCCTGGCCGCCGATGCGGTCGGCGCCACCAAGATGGACCGCCCGGAATGGTGTTCGGTCAACCCGGCGAATGGCGAGGTCTACTTCACCCTGACCAACAACAGCGGCCGCACCGTACCGGACGGCCCGAACCCGCGCACCTACGAAGACATGAAGGGCGCGAGCAAGCAGACCGGCAACGTGAACGGCCACATCCTGCGCGTCAAGGAAAAAGACGGCAACGCCTCTACCGCCTTCACCTGGGACGTCTACCTGTTCGGCGCCCAGTCCGACGCCAACCCCGGCATGGTTAACCTGTCGAGCCTGACCGCCGACCAGGACTTCTCCAGCCCGGACGGCCTGGCCTTCTCGCGCGCCACCGGCATTTGCTGGATCCAGACCGATGACGGCGCCTACAACGACGTCACCAACTGCATGATGCTGGCCGGCCTGCCGGGCTCGGTGGGCGACGGCAAGAAGGTCACGCTGGCCTACGGCAGCGGCAATGTCGACACTTTCGTCGGCAAGACCCCGACCGCCGACACCCTCAAGCGCTTCCTGGTCGGCCCGGTCGACTGCGAGCTGACCGGCATCACCGAAACGCCGGACGGCAAGACCCTGTTCGTCAACATCCAGCACCCGGGCGAAGGCACGGCCGCCGCCAACATCGCCGACCCGGGCAAGTACACCAGCCAGTGGCCAGCCAATGCCGGCTACGGCGCTGGCAAGCGTCCGCGCTCGGCCACCATCGCCATCACCAAGAACGACGGCGGCCGCATCGGTAGTTAATTAGAAGTCGGGGTCAGCTCCGGCAATCGGACATAAATTTCGTTTGCGAAATTTATGTCCGATTGCCGGAGCTGACCCCGACTTTTCAACTGAATGTAAGCAGCTGTCGGAAAAGAATGGGCCCTGCGTATCGGGCCCGTTTTTTTTGTGTGGAATTGTTTCAGTTGCAGCGAGGGGGCGGCGCCGGAGTATATTGAAGGTTACCTAGGAAAGGAAACCAATCATGAAACGTCAAACTCGCTTTTGGATTGCCGCCGCCCTGTTGCTGGCCGCCGCCGGCGCCGCCTCGGCAGGCGAGGTCACGGTCAGGTACCAGGAGCCGGACAAGTTCACCGATGTGCCGTTCTGGGAACAGGATCGTGCCCAGGTATTGAAAGAGCTGACCGCCCATTTTGACCGGCTGGGCAAGCAGTTGCCGGCCAACCAGCAACTGACGATTACGGTCACCGATCTTGACCTGGCCGGCCGCGTCGAGCCGCGCCGCCGCTCCATGCACGATATCCGCATCCTGCGCGGCGGCGCCGACTGGCCGACCATGGAACTGCAATATTCGCTGCAACAGGATGGCAAGGTGATCGCCAGCGGCAGCGATCGCCTCAGCAATATGCTTTACCTCGACCACATGAACCGCTATGCCGGCAGTGATACGCTGCGTTATGAAAAACCGATGGTCGACGACTGGTTCAAGAAAACCTTCGGCGCGCCGACCCAGCTCAGCAGCAAATAGGGGCGCTCAGTCGATCCAGTTCACGCGGCTGAACTTGGCGCGGAAATCGTCCGGCATCGGCACCACCTGGCTGTGGCTGTAGTTGTAGAAGACAAAGCCTTGCTTGGCCATGGCCACCAGCGTGCCGTCGGCCGGGCGGGTGATGCGGAAGATCACGTCGCCGCCATACTTGTTGAAATCCATCACGCCTACTTCGAACAGCAGCTGGTCGCGCGCATGCGCTTCGGCGCGGTAGGTGGTGGCCAGGTCGGTGACGATGATGCCGGTGCCGTCAGCCTCCGTTTCCTGCACGCCAAATTCGAACAGGAAGCGCGCCCGCGCTTCCGAGATCATGGAAATCATCGAGTCGTTGCCGAGGTGGTTGGCAGCGTTGATGTCGGTAACGCGCACCGTCAGCTGGGTGGAAAAGCAGAATTGATCTTCCGGGAACGCGAGCGTCAGTCGGGCCATGTGCATCGTGGGCAAGTGGGAAAGCGCCCATTGTAGCGCGCCTTCGCCACCGGGATCACGCCGCTACGGCTTGCGGATGATCTGGTACACCTTGCCGTTTCCGCTCATCATATAGAGTTCGCCCGCCGCATCCTGGCCGAAGCCCGGCACCTGGCCGATATCGCCCACCGCCCAGTCCTTGCTTTCGCTGACCGCGCCGTTGGTATACAGGAAGCTCTTCAGGAAGCCCTTGCAATAATCCGAGTACAGGTAGCGCCCGGCCAGCTCCGGCAGGGCCGTGCCGCGGTAGACGAAGCCGCCGGTGATCGAGCAGCCGTTGGCATTGTTGGCGCCGTGGTCGTATTCGAACACGGGCAGGGTCAGGCCGGTCTGCGAACAGCTGGCTGCGTTGTAGCAGCTGGTGCCTTCCATGGTGTTCCAGCCGTAATTGGCTGGTTTCAGGCTGGTCGCCACCACGTTGACTTCTTCCTTCACCGCCTGGCCCACATCGGCGATGTACAGCGACGACGTGCTGTTGTCGAAGGCAAAGCGCCATGGATTGCGCAAGCCATAGGCCCAGATCTCGCCGCGCTTGCCGGCCTGGCCGACGAAGGGATTGTCGGCCGGCACATTGTAGAGCGGCGCCACCACGTCGTCCACTTTCAGGCGCAGCAATTTGCCCAGCAGCGAATCGAGGTTTTGCGCATTGCCGTTGGGGTCGCCCGCGCCGCCGCCGTCGCCGGTGCCGGCATACAGGTAGCCGTCGGGGCCGAAGGCCAGCATGCCGCCGTAATGGTTGTTATAGGTCGGGTGCGGGATGGTGATGACGCGCTTGATCGAATTGGGATCGGCCACGTCGGCATTGGCTGACACCTTCACTTCATCGATGGCGATATTGCTGAACTTGTCGGTGTAGTAGATAAAGAAGCGGCCATTCTGCGCATAGCTGGGATGGAAGGCCATCGACAGCAGGCCGCCCTCGCCATCGGTGCTGATCAAGCCGGTCAGGTCGAGGAAGGGCGTGGTGCGCAGCGTGCCGTCGCTGGCCAGGATGCGGATGCGGCCCTGGCGCTCGACAATGAAGCGGCGCGTGTCGCCGGCCGGCGCGGTCAGGAGCAGCGGCATGCTGAGGCCACTGGCCACTTCCTTCACGGCCAGCGCAAACGCCGGCTTCGGTGGTTCAGGCGCCGGCGGGTCCGGCTGCGTCACGGGCGGGGCACTGCCGCCACCGCCGCCGCCGCATGCAGCCAGCACTGCGGCCATCAGGGTTGCAGCCAGCGTGCTGGCCGGGGACAAAGCGGGGGCCGCGGTTGCGGGCCGGGAATTCAGGTCATCAGCCATCATTTCCTCCGGTTGGGTTAGCACCCAACTGTAGGACTGCGCAATCGGGTCTTCTGTGCGGGAACGCACTTACTGGTATTCACTCAGGAACAGCAGGGTGTGGCCGTGCGCTTCGGCCGCGCTGCGCTGGTGATAGCTGCTGCGGTGGTTGCAGTTGAAGCCGTGTTCGGCGTCCGGGTACAGGTGGAGTTCGATTTCTTCGCGCTCGCCGAAACGCTCGGCAATCGAACGCACCGCCGCCGGCGGGATGTGGCTGTCGCGGCCGCCGAAATGCAGCAGCAGCGGGGCGTGGATGTCGTCGGCGCGGTCGAGGCAATCCTGGATGCCGCCGCCGTAATAGGCCACCGCATGGTCGGCATGGCCGTTGGCCAGCGCCAGGTAAGCCATGCGGCCGCCCCAGCAAAAGCCCAGCGCGGCCAGGCGGCCTTCGGCACCGGGCGTGGCGCGCAGGGCGGCGGCGGCGGCGGCGATATCTGCCTGGGCCTGCGCCACGTCAGCCCGCGCCATGCACTGGGCGGCGCGGCCCCAGTCCGCTTCGTCATAGCCGAACTCGAGGCGCCGCCCCTGGCGCCAGAACAGGTCGGGCGCCAGCACCACGTAGCCGTCGGCGGCATATTGCTCGGCGACGGCGCGGATGTGGGCATTGA
>JBCNOX010000337.1:0-6034 GCA_039593645.1 Pseudoduganella sp. | reverse complement strand
CCAAGCTGGGCCGGCTGGATTTGGGCGCGCGCCCCGGCTGCGAGCAGCAGGAGCGCGGCAAAAGCGCAGCGTTTAGCCGCGATGGTAGACATCCTCGAAGCGGACGATATCGTCCTCGCCGAGGTAGCTGCCCGACTGCACTTCGATCAGGTGCAGCGGCAGCTTGCCCGGGTTTTCCAGGCGGTGGCTCATGCCGATCGGGATATAGGTCGATTCGTTCTCGGTCAGCAGCGTCACCTTGTCGCCGCAGGTCACGCGCGCCGTACCCGACACCACCACCCAGTGCTCGGCCCGGTGGTGGTGCATTTGCAGCGACAGCTTGCCGCCCGGGTTGACGATGATGCGCTTGACCTGGAAGCGGTCACCCATATCGATGCCCTCGTACGAACCCCAAGGGCGGTACACCTTGGTATGGTGCAGGTGCTCGGTGCGGCCGTTGGCCTTCAGGTGGTCGACCACCTGCTTCACGCGCTGCACATGGTCCTTGTGCGCCACCAGCACCGCATCGGAAGTTTCGACGATCACCAGGTCCTGCACGCCGATCGCCGCCACGATGCGGCTTTCGGCGCGCACCAGGCAGTTGCTCGCATTGTCGGTGTACACGTCGCCGCGCGTGACATTGCCATTGCCGTCGGCCTGCAGTACGTCCACCAGCGCCGACCAGGAGCCCACGTCATTCCAGCCGATCGACGCAGGCGCCACGACCGCCTGCCTGGTGTGCTCCATCACCGCGTAGTCGATGGAGTCGGATGGGCAGGCCGTGAAAGCGGCTTCGTCGAGGCGGCAGAAATCCAGGTCGCGATAGCCCTTGCTGACGGCCTCCTCGCTCAACCTCGCCATGTCAGGCTGGAATTGCGCCAACTCCTTCAAATAGGCGTCGGCGCGGAACAGGAACATGCCGCTGTTCCAGAAGTAGTTGCCGGCATCGATAAATCCCTGCGCCTTCTCGCGGTCGGGCTTCTCGACGAACTTCGCCACCTTGAAGCAGCCTTCGGCGGGCAATGGCTCGCCGCTCTGGATGTAGCCGTAGCCGGTTTCCGGCGCGGTCGGCACGATGCCGAAGGTGGCCAGCGCCCCGCCTTCCACCTGGGTGGCAGCGCGCTGGATCGCGGCGTAGAACGAGTCCACATCCTTGATCACATGGTCGGCCGGCAGCACCAGCATGACCGCCTGCGGATCGATCGCTTTCAGGTAATGGGCGGCAGCCGCCACCGCCGGCGCGGTATTGCGTCCCACCGGCTCAAGCAGGATGCCAAGCGGCGCCACGCCGATTTCACGCATTTGTTCGGCAACCAGGAAACGGTGCTCGTTACCGCACACGATCAGCGGCGCCATCATGCCGTTGCGGCTCCCCAGCCGCAGCACGGTTTCCTGCAACATCGTCTTGTCCGACACCAGCGGCAGCAACTGCTTCGGCAAGGCCGCACGCGACAAGGGCCAGAGCCGGGTGCCGGCGCCGCCGGACAGGATGACGGGATAAATTTTCATATTAGAGTTGTCTCTTTGGCAACATTATTTGCGGCACGCCGGGTCGCGCGGCGATCCCGCGCATTGGCCCAGCCTCCGCTTTCTGCCTGCGAAATATGCTGCATTTCGCCAGCGCGGTCGACACTATACTCTTTGAACACGATCAATTCGTCGAGCGTAACGTCTGGTAAGACTCGAGTATATTCGAACAACACGCTGCGGACTACTCTTGCGCCACTCCTGATGTGGCTGCCGTGGCCAATCCACGTCGGTCCGATGATGGTGGCGCCTGCTTCGATGCGGCAACCGGAGCCGATATACACCGGCCCCACGATGCGCGTGCCATTCCAGTCGATGCTGGTGTTCAGGCCGACCCACACGCCCTCCTCCACCTGCACGCCCGGCACCGTCATGTGGGCCACGCCGCCGGTCATCACGCCCTGCAGCACTTCCCAGTAATCCTTGACGCTGCCGATATCGATCCAGTCGAACTTGCGCGTCTGGCAGTAGAAAGGCAGGCCGCGCTGCGCCAGCAGCGGGAACAGCTCGGAGCCGATATCGAATTCCTGGCCCGAAGGAATCAGATCGATCACTTCAGGTTCGAACAGGTAGATGCCGGTGCTGGCGCAATTCGACTTGGCCTGGGCGCGCGAAGGCTTTTCCTGGAACTCGAGCACGCGGCCGTCGCTGTCGCTGACCACCACGCCGTAGCTGCTGACCTTATCCCACGGCACCTCGCGCGTAATGACGGTCGCCAGCGCGCCCTTGCGCCGGTGTTCGTACAGCGCCGACTTCAAGTCCAGGTCGATCAGCGCATCGCCGCACAGCACCACCACGGTTTCGTCGAAGAATCCGCCAAACTCCTGGATCTTCTTGATGCCGCCGGCGGAACCGATCGGCTGCGGTACCACCTCGCCCTGATCGTTGGTATAACCTTCGAAGGAATAGCCGATCTGCACGCCGAACTGGTGCCCTTCGCCGAAATACTCCTCGATCTTCTCGTGCAGGTAGCTGACGTTGACCATGATCTCGCTCACACCGTGCCGCTGCAAATGCTCGACAAGATAGGCCATCACGGGTTTGCCGAGGATCGGGATCATCGGCTTGGGCAGCTCATAGGTCAAAGGGCGCACCCGCGTACCCTTGCCGGCCGCCAGAATCATCGCTTTCATGGGTTGTCCTTTTCCAGAATCAGCTCGGGCGCGGAATACAGGCGTTCATAGGCTGCCAGCAGCTTGGGTGCCTCATATTCCCATTCGAGCTCGTTGACCACGCGGTTGCGCCCATAAGTACCCATGCGGGCGCGCCGCTCCGGATCATCCAGCAATTCCACGATCTTCACGGCCATGTCGACCGGATCGTTTTTTGCCGCGTACAGTGACGCTTCCTGGGCCGACACACGGCCCTCGGTCAGGTCGAACTGCACGATCGGTTTGCCCAGCGCCATATACTCCATGATCTTGTTCATGGTCGACTTGTCGTTCATTTCGTTCGCAACGTCCGGATTCACGCACACATCGGCCGTGTTCAACATTTCCAGCAACTGCTGGTCGGGCACGCGCCCGGTGAACGTGACGTAATCGGCCACGCCCAGTTCGCGCGCCAGTTCCTTCATTTCGTCCAGCGATGTACCGCCACCCACCAGGCCGAAATGCACGTCGCGCCGGCCCATCTCGTGCACCACCACGCGCACGCTTTGCAGCAGCAGGTCGATACCTTCCTGTGCCCCCATCACCCCGACGTAGCCGACCAGAAAGCGCCGCCCCTGCTTCAGCGCCTGCACCGGCGGCAGCACGCGCAGCCGGTCCAGTTTCGGCCCGCTGCGCACCACATACACCTTGTCCGGGTCCATGCCGCCGCGGCTGATGGCGATGCGCTTGTAGGAATCGTTGGTGGCGATCGACACGTCGGCGGTGCGGAACGACAGCCGTTCCAGCCACACCATCAGCTTGTAGAAGAAATCGCGCCGCCCGAACTTGGCTTCGTACAGCTCGGGATTGATGTCGTGATGGTCGAACAGGAAACGCTTGCCCAGCAGGAATTTGAAGAAGCCGCCCACCAGGAACAGCAGGTCGGGCGGATTGCAGGCATGGATGACGTCGAAGCCGTGCCGGAACAGCACCTTCCACGCCAGCCGCGAACTGTGGAACAGCGCCGCCGAATATTCGATGGCATAGCCCAGCGCTCCCTCCGCCTCCATCGGCAGCTTGTAGCGGTAGATATGGATGCCATCCAGTTCCTCGTAGCGTGCCTCGTACCCCTTGCCGGTCGGGCAGACGATGGCCACCTGGTAGCCATTGGCGTGCAGGGTCGTCGCCTCCTGCCATACGCGCCGGTCGAACGGCGATGGCAGGTTCTCGACGATGATGAGGACACGGCGCTGCTCTGTACGGTTACCAGCAGATGCCATCGTAAGCCCCTTCACTCTGCTTGCCGGAGACGCGCACCAGGTCCACCAGGTGCTGCCCGGGCCGCAGCCGGTCGGGGACCGAATGGAATTCCGGCGCGCCGTTGCCGATCACCACCGTGTCCGCAAACGCCAGCACCGCGTCCATCGAGTCGACCATCAGCCGCGAGATGTGGGGAATGATGTTCATGATGTAGTCCTGGTTGGCGCCGGTCAGCGCTGCCAGCTTCACATTCTTGTCGTACAGGCGCAGGTCATAGCCCTTGCCGATCAGGTGTTCGATCACGTCTACCAGCGGCGACTCGCGCAAGTCGTCGGTGCCGGCCTTGAACGAGAAGCCGAGGATGCCGACTTTCTTGCCGGGCTTTTCCATCACCATCTTCAGGCCCTTCTCCACCTGCTTGTGGTTGGACGGCAGGATGGCATTCAGCAGCGGCAGTTCCAGGTCGAGCTGGCGCGCCTTGTAGACCAGCGCGCGCACGTCCTTCGGCAGGCAGGAGCCGCCAAAGGCAAAGCCGGGCTTCATGTAGTAAGGCGAGAGATTGAGCTTGGTGTCCTTGCAGAAGATTTCCATCACCTCATGGCCGTCGATGCCGACCGCCTTGCAGATGTTCCCGATCTCGTTGGCGAAATCGACTTTCAGTGCGTGCCAGGTATTGTCGGTGTACTTCACCATCTCCGCCGTCTCGACATCGGTGCGCACCACCGGTGCGTCCATGCCCGCATACAGCTGCAGCAGCAATTCGCCGGAGCGCTCGTCGGTCTCGCCGATCACCGTCTTCGGCGGATGATGATAGTCATGCACCGCCGTTCCCTCGCGCAGGAATTCCGGGTTGCTGCACACCCCAAAGTCGATGCCCGCGCGTTTTCCCGAAGCTTCCTCCAGCGTCGGGATCACCAGCGAACGCATGGAGCCCGGCAGCATCGTGCTGCGCGCCACTACCACGTGGAAGCTTTCCTTCTCGCGCAGCGCCTGGCCGATCTGTTCGCACACCTTGCGCACCGCGCTCAGGTCGAGATTGCCGTTCAGCTGCGATGGCGTGCCGACGCACACCAGCGAGATCTCGCTGGCCATCACGGCATCGCGCACATTGTCGGTCGCACGCAGCCGGCCATCGCGTACCGCCCCGGCAATCATTTCGCCGATATCCTTTTCGATGATCGGCGTGCGCCCTTCGTTGATCAGCCCAACCTTGGTGCGGTTCGGATCGACCCCAATCACCGTATGGCCTTCTGCCGCCAGGCAGCCTGCCGAAACTGCACCTACGTAGCCCATGCCAAAGATACTGATCTTCACGATGACGCTCCTTCAAGTAAGGTAATTTCGGTCACAATCGTGCTGGTGCCGCGTATCGTTCCGCGCCACGCTGCTGTCGTGATGCCGGATTTGCTGTCAAAGCTGCGCGAGATCCATCCCGCGATTGGCGCCGTGCTGGCGCATTGGAATTGCGGCCCATTCCCGAAATGGCATGACATGTGCAAACCCTTATCGCGCTTGGCGATATGCAAAGCTTGCCCAACCGTTTCGGCATGGCAGCCTTCCGTAAAATGCCAGTGCAGGGCTGCCTCGTGCTCACCAGAACATTCTAGGGTATCTTCAACAATGACCGCGTTCCGTTTGGAATCGAAACGGATGATGCGCCGATGCATGACCGGATCGCGCAAGCGCAGATAGCCGTCATGTTTTCCCTCAAAGAAATGAGTTTCATCGTGCGACAACGCGACAGCGCAGGCCTTGCGCAGCCACATGAAGTTGCCGCCGATTTCCGACTGGTCGAGCCCATCGATTTGCACCGTGTTGTGCGCCGCGGTGCTGCGGAAGT
Source organism: Pseudoduganella sp. (assembly GCA_039593645.1). GTDB lineage: Bacteria > Pseudomonadota > Gammaproteobacteria > Burkholderiales > Burkholderiaceae_D > Rugamonas. Next base: position 337 of record JBCNOX010000337.1, on the reverse strand, counting down.
AGTCGCGCCACTGGCGATGCGTGTGATAGGCGTACGTGCCGGGATCGACCAGCATCTCCTGCCCGCCCATTGACAGCGTGAAGGCCAGCGCATCGGCATGCCCGTGTGCCGCCAGCGACAGGTAGCCCAGCGGGCCGCAATCGACCACGATGCGCACTTCCTGAGGTGTACCGAAATCTTTTCCCAGCAGGTAGTAACCGCCCTGCGGGAAAGCGGTGCGCGGCGTTTCGCCCGCGCCCGGCGCCGGCGGCGGCAGCGCAGCCCAGCGTGCATCGGCATCGGCGAACAGCCAGCGGTTGCGGTCGTCCAGTCGCCCGGCCTTGGCCTTGAAATCGGC
>JBCNOX010000336.1:0-6043 GCA_039593645.1 Pseudoduganella sp. | reverse complement strand
CGGCGGCGGCCTGACCATGGTCTCGCTGTTCGTCGGCGAATACGCGAAAACCGGCTGGCTGGCTTACCCGCCGCTGTCCGGCATCCTGGCCAGCCCTGACGTCGGGGTCGACTACTACATCTGGTCCCTGCAGGTGGCGGGGGTCGGCACATTGCTGTCAGGGGTCAACCTGATCGCGACCATCGTCAAGATGCGCGCGCCAGGCATGAAGCTGATGAAGATGCCTGTCTTCACCTGGACTTCGCTGTGCACCAACGTGCTGATCGTGGTGACCTTCCCTGTGCTGACCGCCGTGCTGGCCATGCTGTCGCTGGACCGCACCTTCGGTACCCACTTCTTCACCAGCGATTTCGGCGGCGATTCCATGCTGTACGTGAACCTGATCTGGATCTGGGGTCACCCTGAGGTGTACATCCTGGTGCTGCCGGTGTTCGGCGTGTTCTCGGAAATCGTGTCGACCTTCTCCGGCAAGCGCCTGTTCGGCTACACCTCGATGGTGTACGCGACCGTGGTGATTACCATCCTGTCCTACCTGGTCTGGCTGCACCACTTCTTCACCATGGGCTCCGGCGCCAGCGTGAACTCCTTCTTCGGCATCACGACGATGATCATTTCGATCCCGACCGGCGCCAAGATCTTCAACTGGCTGTTCACCATGTACCGCGGCCGCATCCGCTTTGAACTGCCGATGATGTGGACCATCGCCTTCATGATCACCTTCGTGATCGGTGGCATGACCGGCGTGCTGCTGGCCGTTCCTCCGGCGGACTTCGTGCTGCACAACTCCCTGTTCCTGATCGCACACTTCCACAACGTGATCATCGGCGGCGTGGTATTCGGCGTGTTCGCTGCGATCAACTACTGGTTCCCGAAAGCCTTCGGCTACAAGCTGGACGTGTTCTGGGGCAAAGTCTCCTTCTGGTGCTGGGTGGTCGGTTTCTACCTCGCCTTCATGCCGCTGTACGTGCTGGGCCTGATGGGCGTGACCCGCCGCATGAGCCACTTCGAAGATCCTTCACTGCAGATCTGGTTCCAGATCGCCGCTGTGGGCGCCGTGCTGATCGCCGGCGGTATCGGCTCCATGCTGATCCAGTTCTACGTGTCGTTCCGCCGCCGCGCTGCCCTGCGCGACGTGACCGGCGATCCGTGGGATGGCCGTACCCTGGAGTGGTCGACTTCGTCGCCTCCTCCGGACTACAACTTCGCGTTCACCCCGCGCGTGTACGACAACGACACCTGGACCGACATGAAGCGCCGCAACTACCTGCGCCCAGTGAAGGACTTCGTGGCAATCCACATGCCGAAGAACACCGCTGCCGGCTTCGTCATCGCCGGCCTGAGCGCCGCGACCGGCTTCGCCCTGGTCTGGCAAATGTGGATCTTCGCTGTGCTTGGCCTGGTGGCCACCGTCGCAGCCGCGATCATCCATACCTTTAACTACAAGCGCGATTACTACATCCCGGCTGAAGAAGTCGTTGTGACCGAAGCCGAGCGCACCCGTCTCCTGGAGGCTGCCAATGTCTGAACTCGTTCTTGATCCTGCAAAAGCAGGTGCGCACGGCGCGCAGGACGACATGCCGTTCCACGTTCGTGAACACCATCCGGAGAACGGCACCCTGCTGGGCTTCTGGATCTACCTGATGAGCGATTGCCTGATCTTCGCCGTCCTGTTCATCGCTTACGCAGTCCTGGGCCGCAACTTTGCGGGCGGCCCGTCCGGCGCCGAGCTGTTCGACCTGCCGCTGGTGGCCCTGAACACCGGCTTCCTGCTGCTGTCGTCGATCACCTACGGCTTCGCGATGCTGGCTTCGCAGCGCGCCAAGCTGGGCACCACCCTGGCGTGGCTGGCGGTCACCGGCTTGTTCGGCCTGGCCTTCCTGGGCCTGGAACTGTATGAGTTCATGCACCTGATCCACGAAGGCGCGGGTCCGCAGCGCAGCGCGTTCCTGACCTCGTTCTTCGCGCTGGTCGGCACCCACGGCCTGCACGTGACCTTCGGCGTGATCTGGCTGGTGACCCTGATGGTCCAGCTGAACCGCCACGGCCTGACTGAAGCCAACACCCGCCGCCTGATGTGCCTCTCGATGTTCTGGCACTTCCTGGACGTGATCTGGATCGGCGTCTTCACCTTTGTCTACCTGATGGGAGTCCTGCCATGAGCGCACACCACGACCACGAACACGGCCATGGCCATGGCGCACATGGCGACGGCCACGACCACGGCAGCCTGAAAAGCTACGCCATCGGCTTCATCCTGTCGGTCATCCTGACCGCGATTCCGTTCTGGCTCGTCATGGGTCACGTGATCAAGGACTCGAGCACCACCGCCTTCGTCATCCTGGGCTTCGCAGCAGTACAGATCGTGGTTCACATGGTCTACTTCCTGCATATGAACTCCCGTTCGGAAGGCGGCTGGAGCCTGCTGGCACTGATCTTCACCATCGTGCTGGTGGCGATTGTGCTGATCGGCTCGATCTGGGTCATGTACCACCTGAACCACAACATGATGCCGTCCATGGGTCCGGCCGGCAGTTCTTCCGTGCAGCAAATGCACGACATGCCTTGAGCAAAGCGCGCACCGCCACCCCGCGGGCGCGCCTTTTCTGGGCCGCCGGGATTTCGCTCGCCTGCGCAGTATTCCTGGCGCTCGGAACCTGGCAACTGTTCCGCATGCAGTGGAAGCAAGAGCTGATCGCCCGCGTCAACCAGCGGGCGCATGCGGCTCCTGTTTCCGCCCCCTCCCCTGCTGAATGGCCGTCCCTCACGGCCGACAATGCCGAATATCGGCATGTGCAAGTTTCCGGCACCCTGCTGCTTGATCGCAGCACCCTGGTGCAAGCCTCCACCCAGCTCGGTCCCGGCTTCTGGGTCATGACGCCGCTGCAAACCAGCTCCGGCGACATCATCCTGGTCAATCGCGGCTACATCGCCGACCGCAAGGCAGATGTCGGCTCCGGCACAGCCCCGGCCACGGTCACCGGCCTGCTGCGCACGAGCCAAGCCGACGGCGACCTACTGCGCAAGAACGACCCCGCCGGCCAGCGCTGGTATTCGCGCGACGTGCAAGCCATTGCCGCGGCACGCGGCCTGGGCCCGGTCGCCCCCTTCTTCATCGACGCCGATGCCAGCCCCGCGCCGCAGGCCGGGCAGCCCGTCGGTGGCCTCACCGTGATCGCTTTCCGTGATAATCACCTGGTATACGCATTGACTTGGTATGCTCTAGCGTTGATGATCATCGGGCGAACATGGCAAATCACTCGGAAAACACGGCGGAACCCGGCGGAATGATGTCCTTGTCCCTCGCGGCGGGCGTCGGCGACACTACCGGCCACAAAAACATGCTGTACCTGATCCGGCTGCGCTGGATCGCGGTACTGGGCCAGATCACGACCATCGCCGGCGTTACCCTCGGCCTTGGCCTCCACCTGCCGATGCCGCAAATGCTGACCGTGCTGGCCTGCCTGATTGCCTTCAACATCGGCAGCCATCTGCGCTGGCACGAAAACCCGATCGTCACCAACAACGAAATGCTCCTTGCGTTGCTGGTCGACGTGGCCAGCCTGACGGCGCAACTGCATTTCAGCGGCGGCACCACCAATCCCTTTGCCTTCCTCTACCTGCTGCAGGTGATCCTCTCGGCCGTACTGCTCGACGCCTGGGCTGCCTGGACCATCGTCGGCATCACGGGCGCCAGTCTGGGCGGCCTGGCCTTGTTCTCCAAGCCCCTGCCCCTGCTGCTGGAAGATCAGAGCGCCTTTGCGCACCTGTACGTAGTGGGCATGATTATCTGCTTCCTGCTGAACGCCGGCCTGCTGGTCATCCTGATCAAGCGCATCACCGGCAACCTGCGCGAACGCGATGCGCGGCTGGCCGACCTGCGCCAGCGCGCCGCGGAAGAAGACCATATCGTGCGCATGGGCCTGCTGGCATCGGGCGCCGCCCATGAACTGGGCACGCCAATGGCCACCATGTCGGTGCTGCTGGGCGACTGGTTGCGCATGCCGGAATTTGCCAATAACGAGGCGCTGAAGGAAGAGGTCCACGAAATGCAAACCCAGCTCCAGCGCTGCAAGTCCATCGTCACCGGCATCCTGTTGTCGGCCGGGGAACTGCGCGGCGATTCGTCCGCCAAGACCACCCTGCGCGTCTTCCTCGGCGAACTGCTGGACGAGTGGCGCCGCAACCGCCCGGTACTGGCTTTCGAGTACGACGACCAGTTGCCCAGCGATATCCCTGTAGTCTTCGAATCGACCCTGAAGCAGACCATCTTCAACCTTCTCGACAACGCGCTGGAAGCCTCGCCGCTATGGGTGCGCCTCGAAGCGTCGATCGAAGGCGATGTGCTGAAGCTGGCGGTCAGCGACCGTGGGCCAGGTTTTGCCCCGGCGATGTTGGCGCAGTTCGGCAAGCCTTACCAATCGAGCAAAGGCCGCCCGGGCAGCGGCCTGGGGCTGTTCCTGGTGGTGAATGTGGCCCGCACCCTGGGCGGCACAGTCGAAGCCCGCAACCTTGAAAAAGGCGCGGTGGTCGAATTGCACTTGCCGCTGCCGGCCATCGCCCTCGAATGGGAGTCCCCGCATGAGCACTGATCGCTTGCTCCTGATCGTCGAAGACGACCCGGCCTTCGCGCGCACCCTGGCCCGTTCATTCGAACGGCGCGGCTATGCGGTGCTGCGCGCCGCCAATCTGGAAGAAGTCAACGCGCTGCTGAAAGAGCACACGCCAACCCATGCCGTGGTCGATCTCAAGCTCGAAGGCAATACCTCCGGCCTGACCTGCGTGCAGGCGCTGAACGCGCATTCGCCGGACATGCTGATCGTGGTGCTGACCGGCTTCGCCAGCATCAACACCGCGGTCGAAGCGATCAAGCTGGGCGCTTGCCAGTATCTCGCCAAGCCTTCCAACACCGACGATATCGAAGCCGCCTTCCTGCACGTCGCCGGCGTGGCCGACGTTGAGCTGAGCAACCGCTCTACCTCCGTCAAAACGCTCGAGTGGGAACACATCCACAAAGTACTGGCGGAGACCGACTTCAATATATCGGAAGCCGCACGCCGCCTCGGCATGCACCGTCGCACCCTGGCGCGCAAACTCGAAAAGCAGCGGGTCAAGTAAGCCATGGGTTTCCGCGACACTCTGCGCTCTTTCTTTATCGGGGAAAACTGGAATGATGGGCCGACTGCTCCGGTAACGCGGGTCGACACAATGCGGCCCGAGGGTCCGCGGTATTACCTGAAAGCCTTGCCGAGCCGGCACATGGGGACGAAGCGCCCGCTGGTTGTTATCCTGCATGGCAGCGGCGCCTCCGCAGAACAAGTGCTGGGGCTGGCCTTCCCCTTCTCGCCACTCTCGGTCTGGCTTGAAATCGCCGAGCGCGAACAAATCGTCATCGTGGCGCCCGACGGCATCAAACGGCGTGGGCAGCGGGCATGGAACGACGGTTATGCCGATGTGGCGAGCAATCCGAATTGCGACGACGTCGCCTTTATCGGCGCGGTGATTGATCGAGCAATCGCCGAAGATGACGTTGACCGCGAGCAGGTCTACGTGATCGGCGTTTCCAAGGGCGGCATGATGGCCTACCGCATCGCCGCCGAACTGGCGCCACGGCTGGCCGCATTCGCAACAGTCCTGGCGGCGATGCCGCAGCGGGCAACTTACGCCATGCCGGCAGTTCCCCTGCCCGCGCTGATCGTCGCTGGCGAGAAGGACCCTTTCATTCCCTATTCCGGCGGTAAATCCTTCGTGACCTTATGGTTCACGGCGCCTGCGCTGGGCATCGAAGCCACCGCCGCTGTCTGGCGCAAGCTGGCTGGCATTGCAGACGAACCGGTTGTCGAGCAAGTGGGCGTTAGCGCCATTCGCCATACCTGGAGCGGGCAGCGCGGCGCCTTGCAGGTTGTCCTGCTGAAGCTTTTGGGTGGAGGCCACGCGGAGCCGAGCCGCAAGAAGCGCTACCCGGGCATGTTCAACCGCTTCCCGGGCAGGCAGAACGCCGATGTCGAAATCGCGGAAGAAGCCTGGGCCTTTTTCAAGGACAAGC
>JBCNOX010000335.1:0-6046 GCA_039593645.1 Pseudoduganella sp. | reverse complement strand
CGGAATGCTCGGATAAATCCCTGTCCCAGCAATCGAATTTCTCGCGGAAGCCAAGGTAACAATAATCGTCATGCAGGGACTTATCTTCATGCACCCACCACACCGGGTGCATGAAGAGGCCGGCGACTTTGCGTTCCAGGAGGGCGTCCCTCACATGATTGCGCACGATCAGGTTGCCTCGTTCGAATATCACATCTGGCGGGGCGGCCAAAGGCGTGACGCCCGCCCTGCGGTTGTCACGCTTCTCGCCGTTATAGAAGGCAAGCGGCGCGGAGTCCGCCGGCAATGGAGTTTTCCAGTATTCGCGCTCGCTCGTATCATGGAAAGCAGCGGGATAGGGTAATGCATCATCTTTGCCGCGCTGGAGGAAGTAGTACTGTTTTTCAAAGCTTGTCATGGTCTTGCTTTCATTCGTATGCCACAGTGCCCATGCGGATCGCGTGTCCGCGATGCTCCAGGCTACCGCAGTTGCGGCATGATTTGTCCCGACGAATAGCAGCCTTGCGCGTGCGAAGGTCCGAGCGCGGCAAGTGCGGGAAGTCCAGTTCCTCGATCCGGGCTTCGTCGAGCATCTCTTTCAACTCCTGTATTTCGTTTGCGGCGCGCATGAAGTCGACGAGCAAGAGCGCAAACTCCTGTATGGCCGCGTCAAGAGGTGCTTCGTCTGCGTCGCCTTGCAGGAAGCACTGAAGGTTTTCCGCCAGTTCATGCATCGGCTGCTCGATCACCGGTCCGCTACAGAGCAGGGCAAGCGGCAGCATCAGGCGCAGCTCGAGCATCAGGGTGGAGCCGCCGGGGCCGGCCAGATAGGCAAACATGGCTGGTGGAGTGGCCTCGAAGACCATTTCCATGTATGCCAGCCAGGTCAACATGCTGTCATGCTCGGCCAGCAGCTCGTCGATCAACAGGCGGTCATGGGAGGCAGCCACTTCGCGCGCCAGTTTCGGCCGGATTGCCGGCAGTACGCGCTCAAGGAAATCGTCGATGCCTTTCCGGTCGCCGTTGGTGATCATGGCCGGCAGGCCGAAGATAGCGGCACGGTGTTCATGCAGCCTTGCCGCGAAAGTGGCGCCGCCGCCGAACGCACCAGAAGTGAAATCATGCGGCGGATCGGGCTGGCGGCCCGGCAGCAGTTTGATGCCGGTGATGGCGGGCAGGCCGCCCAGCCGCTCCTTCCACCATACCCATTCATCGGCTTCGGCCGACTGCAAATCGTCTCCGGGCACGGCGGCCTGGCGCATCGCTTCCGATACGTCGCCCCAAAGTCCGGCATCGAACATGTTGCGCTTGGCGCGCAGCCATTTGGCTTGCGGCGGATTCCAGCCCCGTTCCGCAGCAACCTGGTAGGCGGCGGCGCCGCTGCCTTGCCACAGTTCGCGGAAGGGTTGCAGTGCTTCCGTCAGGTGCAGGAAGGCGCTGTGCAGGCGCAGGACGATGCTTTCGCGCTGCACCTTGACCTCATGGGCGAGCTCCTTGGTAAGCAGTTCGACAGCGATGGGCGAGACGGGTTTTTTCACGGCGATCTGAATTGCCAAAAATGCAAAGCGCCCATTATGTCAGCAAGTAGCCGCTCGTGCCGCTCAAGAGTGCGCGTATAATCCACGCGACGTTTTTTCAACCGGAGAATCATTGATGTCCATGCAATTCCTGCGCCGCGCAGCAGCACTGTCCGTGCTGGCCGCTGCCATCGCCATCCCTGCCCACGCCGGAAGCTCAGCTTCTTCCGCCTCGAGCGCCGGTTCCGAGTCCTCGGGCAGCGTTTCCGATTCCATCGGCGGCTCGAGCAAGAGCTCCAGCGGCGACGACAAGAAAGTGGCCGCTGGCCAGTACCGCGTCATCGACGTGGCCGAAGCGCCGGGCAAGCCGGGTTCGACCCGCCTGAAGCTGCAAGGCCAGGGCAACGAATTCTTCCTCACCGTGCCGAAAGCCGCCCTGGCTGACCGCGCACTGCCGGCTGGCGCCCTGGTGCAGGTCAGCGAGCGCCCATACGGCTATGAATTCGCATACGCCGACACGCGCCAGGCCTTCTTCCTGGCCCTTGACGACGCATGGCAACGCGAACTGCGCTCGCACGCCATCTGATCGCCGCTTGCCTGGCGCTCGGCTGGAATGCCGCAGCGCAGGCTGGTGGGATGATGTTCTGCGACCGCCCGGCGAAAGTCTCGGCGGCGGCGCAGGACCACGTGCTGCGTTTCGCAGCCGTGGTAAAGGATGAACTGGAACGCTCCGGCGCTACGGCTGCCGTGGTGTCGCGCGCCGGCCTGGACCTGGCGCCCCTCGGCCTGCGCTATTCGCATGCCGGACTGGCACTGAAAGCCAACCCTAACAGCGCGTGGTCGGTGCGCCAGCTTTACTATGCCTGCGACGAAAAGCGCCCGCGCATTTTCGACCAGGGCATGGCCGGTTTCGTGCTCGGTGCGGAAGAACCGTTACAGGGCCACCTGTCGCTGGTGCTGTTGCCGGACGAGCAGGCCAGCGCACTGCAAGCTGCCGCATTGGATGCGCAGACCCCGCTGTCGCTGCTTAGCGGCGAATACAGCGCCAATGCTTACGCCTACAGCACGCGCTTCCAGAACTGCAACCAGTGGCTGCTGGAGCTGATTGCCAGCGCCTGGGGAGCCGCCGCGCCGCAACGCGATGAGGCGCAGCGCTGGCTGCGCGAGCGCGGCTACGAAGCGGAACCGGTCAATGTCGGCCGCACGCTGGTGATCGCCGCGCACTTTGTGCCCCTGGTGCACGTGATCGACCATCCGGACGAAGACTTGCGCGCGCAAACCATGCGCGTCAGCATGCCTTCGTCGATCGAGCATTTTGTTCGCCGCGAAGCGCCACAAGCGCGACGCCTTGAGCTTTGCTACAACGCGAACCATATCGTGATCCGGCGCGGCTGGCAGGCGATGGGCGCGGGCTGCGAAGCGCAAACAGGCGACGAGGTTATCGCCTTTGAAAACAGCAACTGACGAGGTCATATGGATACTCCCATTGCTTCGCTTTACCTGATCTCCGCGGGTGCGCTGGCAATGTCCGCATTCCAGTCAGCCCTGGTTGCGCGCAACAGCTCTTATGGGCGTGCGTGCTGGGCGTTTGCAGCAATCTGCCTGACATTTGCCTGCTTCCAGTACGTGAACGTGCAGCAGCAACTGGCGCCCGGGCTGGCGGAAGCCATCACGGCGCACAAATGGGTCAATCTTTTCTCGCTGCTGCTGGCGCCGCAGTTCTGCTACCTGGTCGCCTCGCTCGATCCAAGCAGGGGCGCGTTCCGCCTCACCTATGGCATCGCCTTCATCTCGGCCGTGCTGGCGGTGGACAATTTCATCGTGCCTTATGGCTACCGCTTTTCCTCGCTCGCCTCCGATGCGCCGACCGAACTGGCCTGGGGCGGGCAGGCTTTCCTGTTGTACGGCGAAACGACGGCCGCCTATGCGGTGAGCCGCCTGCTGTCGCTGGGAGCGGCGGTGTTTGCCGTCATCTACTGCATCCGCGTGCAACGGCAGCGGACCCGCTTTTCGTCCCGGCTGGTGTGGTCTTCCGCCGCACTGGTCGTGATAACGACGGCACTGGGCGGCGCGACCGATACCGGCGTGCTGCGGATGCCTTACTTGAGCGGTTTCGGCTTCCTGTTCCTTGCCGCGTCCTACCTGCTGCTGGTCAGGAGCGAAGCGACCCAGCGCCTGACCGAGAAGATCCGCATCAGCGCCGCGCTCGAGCGCGAACTGGAAAACCACAAGGTGTCGAGCCGGCGCATTGAGCGCGCGCTGACCAACGATGCATTGACGCGACTGCCGAACCGCGAGGGCGCGCTGGAGAAGCTGCGCACCATGTCCGCTTGGAGCCAGTCGAACATGACGCGCATGGCCGTGTTGCTGCTCGACCTGGACCGCCTGGCGATCATCAACGGCACGCGCGGCTACGAGGCGGGCAACCAGGTACTGATCGAAGTGGCGCAGCGCCTGCGTGAGCACTGCGGCAAGGGCAGGCTGGTGGCAAGGCTTGGCAGCGCACGCTTTGTGGTCGGCCTGGCAGGCCATAAGACACTGGCGGGCATCGAACGCGAAGTGGAAGGCGTGATGGCGGCGATCAAGCCGCCTTTCGCGGTTGGCGGCACGGTGCTGAACATGACCTTCAGCGTCGGCGTGGCGGTCTACCCGGACCACGCGGAGACGGCGGAAGACCTGCTGGCATCGGCGGGCCTGGCGCTGCACGAGGCGCGCGATGCGGGGCCGGGAAATATGCGCATCTTCCACCCCACGCTGCAGCAGTCGCTGAGCGAGCGCATTGGCCTGGAAAACGAGCTGAAGGAAGCGCTCGGAAAAGGCGAGCTGTTCCTGCATTACCAGCCGCAGGTCTGTGCGGTTACCGAGCGCGTACTGGGCATGGAGGCGCTGATCCGCTGGCAGCATCCGGAACTGGGCCTGGTGATGCCGGACAAATTCATTCCGCTGGCTGAATCGACCGGCATCATTGCGGCGATCGGCACCTGGGTGATCGAGAGCGCCTGCAAGCAGTTGCAGGACTGGCGTGCGCTGGGCTTCAGCGATGTGCGGATGGCGGTCAACCTGTCGGCGCATCAGCTGCTGCTGGACGACCTTGACGACAACGTGCAGTCGGCCTTGCGGCGCGCAGGCCTGATGGGGGCCGACCTCGAACTCGAAATCACGGAGTCCGTGCTGATGCAGGACCCGCAGCGCTCCATCGAAAGGCTGGAAACCCTGCGCAGCCTTGGCGTGCGCCTGTCGATCGACGACTTCGGCACCGGCTATTCCTCGCTCGGTTACCTGAAGATGCTGCCGGTGCATTCGTTCAAGCTTGACCGCAGCTTCGTGCGCGATATCGGCAATAGCGAGAAGGACCTGGAAATCTGCGCCACCGCAGTCGGCCTGGCGCGCAACCTCGGCCTCGAGATCGTTGCCGAAGGTGTGGAAGACACCGTGCAGGCGGCGCAGTTGCGCCATCTGGGCTGCGACCTGTTGCAGGGATACTACTTCGCGCGCCCCCTGGCGGCCTACGCTGCCACCAACTTCCTCATGGAGCAAAGGGAAGCTGTCGCTTAATTGCAGCCGCCCTTTGCGGAGGTCACGTCCGAATCCGGCGGTTCGGACGGCGGTCCCTGCATGCAGGATCGACTGATGACACTTTTCATAAAGAACTCAGAACAATAGGAGCCCATGTTTGTAATAAAATAACGCGAATTGCCAAAAAGAAAACCGAGGACTGTATGGATACCCCCATAGCTTCGCTCTACCTTATCTCCGTGGGAGCGCTAGCAATGTGTGCATTCCAGGCGGCTTTGCTGGCCCGCAGCAGTTCCTATGAACGGGCTTGCTGGACCTTTTCAGCGCTCTGCCTGACATTTGCCCTGTTCCAGTTCTCGAACGTACGGCAACTAGCGGCGCATGACCTGGCGGCTGCCATCGCAGCACATAAGTGGGTGAATCTCTTCTCGCTGTTGCTGGTGCCGCAGGTCTGGTACCTGCTTGCTTCGCTGGATGCGCACAAATGGGCGTTTCGATTGTCGTATGCGGTGGCCCTGGTGACGCTCGGGCTGGCCGCAAACAATTTTGCCGAACCCTTTGGCTATCGTTTCTCCACGCTCTCGACGGCCGGCCCCGTTGAATTGATGTGGAGCGACCGTGCCTTCCTGCTCGCGGGCGAAACCACGCCGGCCTATGCAGTCAACCGCCTGCTGTCGCTTGGCGCGGCCGTGTATGCCGCGATCTTCTGCGTCCGCGTACGACGCGAGCGTGCGCGTTTTTCGAACCGCCTGGTGTGGGTCTCGGTCGTGCTGATCATCGTCACCACGACGCTGGGTGGCGCCACCGATGCGGGCGGGCTGCAATTGCCCTACCTGAGTGGCTTCGGCTTCCTGTTCCTCGCCGCTTCCTACTTGTTGCTGGTGCGGCGCGAAGCCACCCGGCGCATGACCGAAAAAATCCGCATGAGCGCAGCGCTGGAGCAGGAAGTGGAAAGCCACAAGCGCGCCAGCCTGCGCTTCGAGCACGCCCTGTCCAACGATGCGCTGGCGCGGCTTCCGAACCGGGCCGGTGCG
>JBCNOX010000334.1:0-6049 GCA_039593645.1 Pseudoduganella sp. | reverse complement strand
ATTGTTACTTTACGATACTTACATGCCGCGGCCAGCGCCGGAACCGCCCATGCCGGCGCGCCCGCCATGGCCGCCGCGATGGCCGCCCTCTTCGGCCGGCGGACGTTCACGCCCGCCGCCGCCGGGACCATCTTCCATGCGGATCAATTGGTCTACGAGAAACTTTGCCGCCGCCTGGCGCTGGCCGTCGTCCAATGCGTCATTAATGCCCAGCCACCACTCGCGCAACTGGCGGTCTTCTGCCGCCGTGGCCGCCTGCTCCGCCTCCAGCCCCGCTTGCAGGTCGCGCAATTCGACGTTCTGGGCCTGCAAGCCCTGCCGGGTGGCTTCCTGCAGCCGCTCGCGGCGCGCCTTGCGCTCACGCAACAATGCCTTGCTCTGGCTCTCAACCTTGGCCCAGAGGGTCTGCTGGTTGGCGTTCAGGTTCAGGGACTTGCGGAATTCGGAAGCCATGGGCACCAGGTCTTCGGCGCGCATATCCATGACCGGCACGGCGAAGGCCGGTGCGACAGCCATGGCCAATACCAGCCATGCTGCACGGGCAGTGCGTATCAGTTTCATATTGTTGCTCCAGAAAAAAAGATGCCTGCGGGGGTGCCGCAGGCATAAACCACTTTAGGGTAGAGAGAAATAGCGAGCCCAGTGTAGGGCGCGCACGCCAGTCGATCTGTGTTTCTTACAAATACTTACTCTGGTAAACACATTGGCAAACACCTACAAAGTTATGAATTTATCGTGGCTTTTAAAAGGATTTATTCCATGCTGGAAGCTACGATTGCTGAGAATCAGGTTTATACTGAAATCCAATGGCGGACGAGTTAACCGCTGTATTTGGAACAGGTGACACATGGGCAAGAAACTCAAGAACGCTGGCCTGATCGGCCTTGGCGTCGTTGCGGGCGTAGCGGTATCCCTGCAATTTTCCGCGATGGCACAAAAGCAGGTGGACCCTGCCCTCCCCCTGGAAGAGCTCAAGCAGCTCGCCGATGTGTACGGCCTGATCAAATCCGATTATGTGGAAGCAGTGGAAGACAAGAAGCTGCTGACAGAAGCCATCGCCGGCATGGTCGCCTCGCTCGACCCGCATTCCGCCTACCTGGACAAGAAAGCCTATGCCGAGCTGCGCGAAGGCTCGCAGGGCAAGTTCGTCGGTCTCGGCATCGAAATCGCCCAGAGCGACGAGGGCTACATCAAGATCGTGGCCCCGATCGAGGATTCGCCGGCCTACCGCGCCGGCATCAAGCCGGGCGACATGATCACCCGCCTGGACACCACTTCGCTGAAAGGCCTGAGCCTGGACGAGTCGGTCAAGAAGATGCGCGGCGAGCCGGGCACCAAGGTGATGCTGACCATCATGCGCAAGGATGAACCGCAGCCGCTGGAATTCACCCTGAATCGCGAAGAAATCCACCAGAAAAGCGTGAAGGCCAAGATGGTCTCGCCAGGCTATGCCTGGGTGCGCATCTCGCAGTTCCAGGAACCGACGGTGGACGACCTGGCCGCCAAGATCACCGAGCTGTACCGCCAGGACCCGCACCTGAAAGGCCTGGTGCTGGACCTGCGCAACGACCCGGGCGGCGTGCTGCAGGGCGCGATCGGCGTGGCGGCAGCCTTCCTGCCCAAGGACACCCCGATCGTTTCGACCAATGGCCAGTTGCCGGACTCCAAGCAGATCTTCTACGGCCGCGCCGAGTACTACTCGCTGCGCGGCGATGGCGACCCGCTGGCCAAGCTGCCGGAAGCGGTCAAGCACATCCCGATGGCCGTGCTGGTGAATACCGGCTCCGCCTCGGCTTCCGAAATCGTGGCCGGCGCGCTGCAGGATTACAAGCGCGCCACCATCATCGGCTCGCAGACCTTCGGCAAAGGCTCGGTGCAGACCATTCGCCAGCTGACCGCCGATACCGCCGTCAAGCTGACCACCGCGCGCTACTACACGCCGCATGGCCGCTCGATCCAGGCCAAGGGCATTTCGCCTGACCTGGCGGTGGACGAAAACGAGGACGGCGACGGCTTGAACAGCCTGCGCATGCGCGAGGCCGACCTGGCCAAGCACCTCAGCAACGACCGTGAGCAGGAGGCCGCCAAGGCCGAGCGCGACGAACTGGAAGAGCAGATGCGCATCCTGGCCGCCGAGAAGAAGCGCAAGCCACTGGAATACGGCAGCGGCGACGACTTCCAGCTGAAGCAGGCGCTGAACCACCTGCAAGGGATGCCGGTGCAGCTGGCCAAGGCTGATTCCAAGCTGGTCAAGCTGGACCCGTCAGCCAAGAAATAAAGCTGGCCAACGCCAAGGCGGCGCCCCCTGGGGCGCCGTTTTTCGTTGCAGATGCGGTAAAATCGGCCATCTTACCGGTCGCATGACCCATTCTAAGAAAGAAATATTGACCATGAAACAAGCCGTCATCAGCGGAACCGGCCTCTATACCCCAGCGAATTCGATCAGCAATGAAGAGCTGGTCACCGCCTTCAACGCCTACGTCGAACTGTTCAACGCGGAAAACGCCGACGCCATCGCGGCCGGCACCGTAACCGCCCTCGAGCCATCCAGCGCCGCCTTCATCGAAAAGGCATCCGGCATCAAGTCTCGCTACGTGATGGAAAAGACCGGCATCCTCGATCCGAAGCGCATGACCCCGCGCATCCCTGAGCGCAGCAACGAGGAACTGTCGCTGCAGGCCGAGATCTGCGTGGCAGCCGCGCGCCAGGCGCTGGACCGCGCCGGGCGCACCCCGGCCGACATCGACATGGTGCTGGTGGCGTGCTCGAACATGCAGCGCGCCTATCCGG
Source organism: Pseudoduganella sp. (assembly GCA_039593645.1). GTDB lineage: Bacteria > Pseudomonadota > Gammaproteobacteria > Burkholderiales > Burkholderiaceae_D > Rugamonas. Next base: position 3,259 of record JBCNOX010000334.1, on the reverse strand, counting down.
CAATGGCAGTGGAAGTGCAGCAGGCGCTGGGCATCGACGGCTTTGGCTTTGACATGAACGTGGCCTGCTCCTCGGCTACCTTCGGCATCCAGACCGCTGTTGGCGCCGTGCAGACCGGCCAGGCACGCGCAGTGCTGATCCTGAACCCGGAAATCACCTCCGGCCACCTCGACTACCGCGACCGCGACAGCCACTTCATCTTCGGCGACGCCTGCACCGCGATCATCGTGGAAGCCAAGGAAGGCGCTGTGTCCAAGCACCAGTGGGAGATCCTGGACACCAAGCTGAAGACCAGCTTCTCCAACAACATCCGCAACAACTTCGGCTTCATGAACCGCTTCGACGAAAGCGGTATCGGCCAGCCAGACAAGCTGTTCAAGCAGCAGGGCCGCAAGGTGTTCAAGGACGTGTGCCCGATGGCTGCGCAAATGATCAAGGAATCGATCGAGCGCGCCGGCCTGAAGGTTGAGCAGCTGAGCCGCTTCTGGCTGCACCAGGCCAACCTGAGCATGAACCAGCTGATTTCCCGTACCGTTCTCGGCAGAGATGCCGAGCCGCTGGAAGCGCCGGTGATCCTCGACACCTACGCCAACACCTCCTCGGCCGGCTCCATCATCGCCTTCCACAAGCACCAGGACGACCTGCCGTCCGGCGCCTACGGCGTGATCTGCAGCTTCGGCGCCGGCTACTCGATCGGCTCCGTCGTCGTCCGTAAAGCCTAAGATAAAAGTCGGGGTCAGCTCCGGCAATCGGACATTTTGCGCTGCGCGCAGCGCAAAATGTCCGATTGCCGGAGCTGACCCCGACTTTCATGCGGTTATACTCCTTGCGAAAGGAGTCCTGCATGCCCCATGACATCAGACTGATTACCACCATCGCCGCAGCCCTCGGCTTCGGTCTCGTCTTCGGCTTTATCGCCGTCCGTCTCAAACTCCCCGCCCTCGTCGGCTATCTCGCTGCCGGCATCCTGATTGGTCCTGCTACACCTGGATTCGTTGCCGACAGCGCGCTTGCCGGCCAGCTGGCTGAGATCGGCGTGATGCTGATGATGTTCGGCGTCGGCCTGCATTTCTCGCTGGATGACTTGTGGGAGGTGCGCAAGGTGGCCCTGCCCGGTGCCGTCCTGCAGATCGCCGCGGCGACCGGCATGGGCATGGCGCTGGCGCATTGGTGGGGCTGGAGCCTGGGTGGTGGCCTGGTGTTCGGCCTGGCGCTGTCGGTCGCCAGCACCGTAGTGCTGCTGCGGGCCCTGGAGGAACGCGGTACGCTGGATTCCTTCAATGGCCGCATCGCTGTCGGCTGGCTGGTGGTTGAGGACCTGGTCACCGTGCTGGTACTGGTGCTGCTTCCGGCACTGGCGGGCGCCCTGGGCGGCAATGCCGGCGACGCGGCAGCGGACGGCGGCATCCTCAAGACGCTGGCAATCACGCTTGGCCAGGTGGCTCTGTTCGTTGGCTTCATGCTGCTGGTGGGCCGCAAGCTGTTCCCGTGGATCCTGTGGCAGGTGGCGCGCACCAATTCGCGCGAGCTGTTCACGCTGTGCGTGATCGCAGCGGCAGTCGGCATCGCGTATGCCGCGACCGTATTGTTTGGCATCTCGTTCGCGCTGGGCGCCTTCTTCGCCGGCATGGTGCTGCGCGAATCGGAGCTGAGCCACCGCGCCGCGCATGAATCGCTGCCGCTGCGCGATGCATTCGCGGTCCTGTTCTTCGTCTCGGTCGGCATGCTGTTCGAGCCGGCGATCCTGGTCGAACAGCCGCTGCGCGTGCTGGCCGTAGTTGCCATCATCCTGTTCGGCAAATCATTTGCGGCGTTCGCGCTGGTGGTGCTGCTGCGCTACCCTGCCAGTACGGCGCTGATGGTGTCGGCAAGCCTGGCGCAGATCGGCGAGTTTTCCTTCATCCTGGCGGCGCTGGGCATTTCGCTCGGCTTGCTGCCGCATGAGGGCCAGAGCCTGATCCTGGCGGGCGCCATCCTGTCGATCGCGCTTAACCCGTTGATGTTCCTGCTGGCCGGCCCTCTGGAGCGCATGATGGGCAAGAACAAAGCACTGGCGGCGCAATATGCCCGCAGCGCCGACCCGCTGGCGGAACTGCCGATGACGACCGCGCAGTCCAAGCTGGAGGGCCAGGTGGTGCTGGTGGGTTATGGCCGAGTGGGGCGCAATATTGCGGAGGCCCTGGCGGCGCAGGGAATCAATTATGTGGTGGCGGAGCAGAATCGCGAACTGGTCGACCAACTGCGCCAGCAGGGCATTGCCGCGGTGGCGGGAAATGCGGGCGAGCCGGCGGTGCTGATCCAGGCCCATATCCACAGAGCGCGCATGCTGGTGGTGGCGACGCCGGATACCTTCCACGTGCGCGCCATGATCGAAACGGCACGTGCGCTGAATCCGGATATCAGGATCGCCGTGCGGACACACAGCGAGGAAGAAGCTGCCCTGCTGCGCAGCGAGCGTGCCGGCGCAATCTTCATCGGCGAGCAGGAGCTGGCCAAGTCGATGACGGCGCACATCGCCGGTGAAATCGGCAAAGCGCACTCCTCGCACGCCTAGCGCGCTTACAGGCGCGCGGCCAACTCGGCGCCTTCCTTGATGGCGCGCTTGGCGTCGAGTTCGGCGGCCAGTGCGGCGCCGCCAATCTTGTGGAAGCGCGGGGCGCCCGCCGCGGGGGCTTCGCCTTCCGGCGGCATCAGCTCGGTCAGGCTTTCCTGGCCGGCGCAGATCACCACGTTATCCACTGCCAGCAGGCGTTCTTCTTCGCCAACCTTGATGTGCAGGCCATGATCGTCGATCAGCTTGTACTGCACGCCGGGAATCATCACCACACCATTGCGCGCCAGCACAGCGCGGTGCACCCAACCCGAGGTCTTGCCCAGGCCGGCGCCCAGCTTGCTGGTCTTGCGCTGCAGCAGGTAAAGCTGGCGCACTGGTTCCGCCGCCTTGGCTGGAACCAGGCCGCCGCCGGTCTTGGCGTGCAGGTCGACGCCCCATTCGGCCGTCCAGTGCTCTTTCGCCAGCGGCAGGGAATGCTCCGGGTTATGCAGCAGGTATTCGCCTACGTCGAAGCCGATGCCCCCCGCGCCGATGATTGCCACGCGCTTGCCAACCGGCTTCTTATCGCGCAGCACATCGAGATAGGACAGCACTTTCGGGTGGTCGATGCCGTCGATCTTCGGCTTGCGCACGCGGATGCCGGTGGCGACGATCACGTCGTCATAGCCGCCCGCCAGCAGTTCTTCGCGCGTGACGCGGTGATTG
>JBCNOX010000333.1:0-6058 GCA_039593645.1 Pseudoduganella sp. | reverse complement strand
CGCGCAGGAAGGAGTAGTCGCCGGTTTGGCGCGGCCACTCGTAGTTATCGATGTCGCCGCCGTAGTTGCCGATGGATTCAGGCGGCGCGTACACCAGGCGCACGTCCTTGATCATCATCTGGCGGATGCGGTAGTACTCGGCGCCGCGATGGAAAGCCGGCACGGAGCAGCGGTAGTTCTTGTCGCTTTCGCACTCGGCGATCAGCGCCTTGATGCGCTTTTTCACTTCGGCGTGGCGGTCCTTGCCGGCCAGTTTGTCCAGGCCGCCGTTCACGCGCTCGGTCACGTTTTCCACCTTGTCGGTCACGTAGACGCGGGTGGTCGGGCCGCCCGGCAGTTCTTCGGCGCGGGTCTTAGCCAGGAAGCCGTTGGCGATGTAGTTCTTCTCAGCGGTCGAATTGCGCTGGATGGCGCCGTATGCGCAGTGGTGGTTGGTGACCACCAGGCCTTCAGGGGACACGAACGAGGCGGAGCAGCCGTCCAGCGACACGATGGCGCTCATTGGATGCTTTGACAGGTCGGCCAGGCGTTCGGCCGGGATGGTGATGCCGATGCGTTTCAGTTCCGCCCTCAGCTGCGGCAGTTGGTGTGGCTGCCACTGGCCTTCGTCGGCCATGGCGGGAGCGAAAGCGAGCAGCATTGCTGCCGGAAGTGCGAGTTTTTTAGTCAAAACAGTCCCCTGAACATATAAAAGCACCGGCAGTATATGCGTTCCGGGGCCTCACGGCCATTGATTTTTTTACAACGGAAGCCGCACCGTCACGCAGCAGCCCGCGCCCGGTTCGTAGTCGTTCAGGGTGAAACTGCCATGCAGGGCATCGGCCCGCTCCTGCATGCCGATCAGGCCAAAGGAGCCGGGGCGCTCGCGGCAGGCCGGCGCGATGCCGATGCCGTTGTCTTCCACTTCCAGCAAGGCCGCGCCCTCTTCCACCGACAGCCGCACCGCCACCTGGGTGGCGCGCGAGTGGCGCAGCACATTGACCAGCGCCTCCTGCACGATGCGGAACAGTACCAGGCTGGTTTCGCTGTCGATCGCCGCCAGCTCCGCCTCGCCGGGCAGGGCCAGTTCATAGTGCAGGCTGCCGCGGTGGCGGAAGTCGTTGACCAGCCACTCCAGCGCCGCCGCCAAGCCAAGGTCCAGCACCGACGGGCGCAATTCGTTCATGATGCCGCGCACGCTGCGCAGCGTGGCGTCGATATTGTCGAGCGCCGCCGCCACGCGCCGCGCGAAGCGGGTCTGGCGGCCGGCCATGCGCTCATTGAGCTGCGCAATGTCCAGCTTCAGGGCCAGCAGGTTCTGCCCCAGCTCATCGTGGATTTCGCGCGCGATGCGCTTGCGTTCCTCTTCCTTGACGGCCGCCATGTGGGCCGACAACTGGCGCAACTGGCCGTTGGCGTGCAGCAGCTCGGCGGTACGCTGCACCACGCGCATTTCCAGATTGCGGTGCAGGTCCTGCAGGGCCGATTCGGCCTGCTTGCGGCGGCTGATATCGGACAGCACGGCCACCACTCCGGCCACGCTGCCGTCGGGGCCGGCCAGGGTGCGCAGCGAAAGCGCGGCCTGGTAATCGCCGCCGTCCGGCCGCCGTCCGCTCAATTCGCCCTGCCAGTTGCCGCCCGCCAGGACCTTCAGCGCAGGCTCCGCGCCGCACAGGCCGGACAGGTCGCTGCCAATGGCTTTCTCTTCCGTCAGTCCGCTGATGGCGGAAAAAGCCGGATTGACCGCCACGATGGCGCCATCGGCATCGGCCACCGCCACCCCCTCGCCCAGGTTGTCCAGTACAGCGAAGGCGCGGCGCAGGGCCGCTTCATTCTGTTCCGGCGACCGTACGTCGCTGATCACCATGCGGATTGCTTCCCCCGCATGGTCAAGATTGGCTTCGATGCGGACCCGCGCGCCGCCGATGCCCTGGAACAGTTGCGCATCCATGGCGGCGCTGGCGCCGTCGGCATGCAGGTTGGCCAGCAACTGGCGCAAGGCTGGCTGGCTGGCCGGCGCCAGGAAGCGCTCCACCGGCTGGCCCGGCAAATCGGTCAGCGGCATGGAGAACAGCGCCGCGGCGGCGCGGTTGGCGCCGGCGATCAAGCCATCGCGCGCCAGCGCCAGGTAACACACCGGCGCCTGGTCGAACAGGCCCGCATAGCGCAGCAGGCCCTGCTCCACCTCCCGCTTCTGACGCTCGAGCTCCGCCAGAGCCGCACTCTGGACTTCCAGTTCCAACTGGCTGACTTGCAGCTCATGCCATTGGCGCAGGGCGTCGGTACGGGTCATTTGTTGCTGCCTCCTTCAGGCGTCAGGCGCGCTTCCAGCAGTTTCAGTTCGGTGACATTGACAAAGGTCAGCACCAGGCCGTCGATCACGTTGTTGACGGTGCGGTAAGGCATGATGCGCACCATGAACCAGCGCCCGTCGCGAGTCGGGATCTGGCGCTCGCAGAACACCAGGGAGCGCAGCACCTCGGCCGCATCCTCTTCCATGTCAGGATACACCAGGTCGTTGGCGATGTCGCTCAGCGGGCGATTCAGGTCGGTGGCGATCAGCTTGTACAGCTGGGTGGCCTGGTTGGTATAGCGCCGGATATTCATCTGGCTGTCGAGGAAGATGACCGCTATGTCGGTGCTGTTGAGCAGGTTCTTCATGTCGCTGTTGACCAGCGACAGGTCGTCCACCTTGGACTGCAGTTCGGCATTGACGGTGTACAGCTCTTCGTTCAGCGACTGCATCTCTTCCTTGGAGGTGGTCAGTTCCTCGTTGGTCGACTGCAGTTCTTCATTGGTCGGCTGCAGCTCCTCGTTGGCCGCTTTCAGCTCTTCGCGCGAAGTCTGCATCTCCTCGCGCACCGCCTGCAGTTCCAGGCGCGCCATGGTCAGTTGCTGCTCCAGCTCCTGCGGACGCGGATCGGCGCCGCGGCTGCCGCGCTTGCGGGCCGGCATCGGTGAGGCGTTGAAGGTCACCAGCAGGTTATGGCCGGACTGGCCATCCTCGCGCACCACTTCGGCCGTCATGTCGACCAGCAGCGACGAGGCGCCGTCCTTGAACAGCAGTTCGCGCACGGTTTCCGTGGCTTCGCTGCGGCTGGCGCGTTCGATCAGGTCGGCCAGTTCGTAGCGCAGGCCATCGCGCGCCATGGCGTGGATATTCCAGTTGGCACGGCCCGCCGCCGGCTCCAGGAAGGTGCCCGTGCGGCCGTGGATATACAGGATATCGCCGTCGCTATTGATCATGACTGCGGCCGGCGTATGGGATTTGAGCAGCAGGTGTTCTACTTGTGTCTGGATATTGCCGTTCATGGTCATGGTAGTAACTTCGATGGAACTTGGTTGCGCGGCTTTTGCGATCTTGGTCGGGAAATAGTTCGCCACGCGCTGCGTGCTGGCGTCGAGGCGGCGGTAAATCCGCCCGCAGCCCGGCACCGGCGTAAACAACTCGTTGTAGCTGCCTGGCGTATCCGCGCTTCCCAACACCAGCAAGCCTTCCGGTTTCAAGGCATAGTGGAACAGCGGTATCAACTGCTCCTGCAATTTTGGGTTGAAATAGATTAGCAGATTGCGGCAGCTAAGAATATCGAGTTTGGTGAACGGCGGGTCGGAAATGATGTTCTGCTGCGCGAAGATGATCATGTTGCGCAGCTCCTTGCGAATCCGGTAGCCTGCGCCATCCGGCACGAAGTAGCGCGCCAGCCGTTCATTCGAAACGGTGTCTTCCACCCCGCGCGAGAACAGCCCCTGGCGCGCCTTGTCGATGGCATCGCCATGCAGGTCGGTGGCAAAGATCTGCAGCGAGTATTTGCCGCTCTCGCGGGCATTGGCGCGCGTCACCGCTTCGTCGAACACGATCGCCAGGGTATAGGCCTCCTCGCCGGTCGAGCAGGCCGGCACCCAGGCCTTGAACGCGGCGCCGTCGGGATTGGCCGCCAGCAGCGCCGGGATGGTCTCGCAGGCGAGATGCTCCCACACCGTCGGGTCGCGGAAAAAGCTGGTCACGCCGATCAGCATCTCGCGGAACAAGAGCTGCACCTCGCCTGCATTGTCGCGCAGGTAGGTCACGTAATCTTCCATCGATTCCAGCTGGTGCAGCTTCATGCGGCGCTCGATGCGGCGCAGCACGGTGCTCATCTTGTATTCGGTGAAGTTGTTTCCGGTATGGCGCTGCAGCAGCGACATCAGTTCGCGCAAAGCCTGGCGCCGCGCGCGCGCCGCGCCGTGTGCGCCGCCATGCGGCACCGAGCGCACCTGGCACAGCCACATCGGCATGGCGCCGGGCGGCGCCACGAAATCGGCCACGCCGGCCGCAATCGCGCTGCGCGGCATCGAATCGAATTTGGCGGAAATGGGTTCCTGCGCCAGCGTCACCCCGCCCGCTTCCTGGATCGCGCGCAGGCCGGCGGTGCCGTCGGTGCCCATGCCAGAAAACACCACGCCGGCGGCAGCCTGCCCTTTTTCGGCGGCCAGGGTGCGAAAGAAGGAATCAATCGGGTAGCGGCCGTGCGTGTCGGAGGTTTCCACCGCCATCAGCTTTTCGTTGGAAAAGGCCAGGTCGAAGTTGGGGGGGCGCCACATACACGTGATCCGGCCGCACCTCGATCGATTCGGCGATTTCGCACACGTCCATCGTGGTAATCCGGCGCAGCAGCTCCGGCAGCAAGCCGCGGCGCGACGGATCCTGGTGCTGCAGGACGATGAAGGCCATCCCTGTACGGGACGGCATGGAAGCGAGAAACTCGGATATCGCATCCAGCCCGCCGGCCGACGCACCCATGCCGACAATCTGCACCGCATGGCGCTGCCGCAGTGTCTCGCTGGATTCCGAATCGGATGAAACTAAGGGGTTAGTCATCCCAGCATCATGCCAGTGACGCCAGGAAATGGCAAACCGCCTGTCGGTTATTGGCCCTGCCAGCCGCCCCCCAGCGCCTGCACCAGCGCCACTGCTGTCGACTGGCGGTCGGCCTGCGCCTGCAGCAGCGCGCGGCGGGCATTCAGCGCCGTCACCTGGGCCGTCACCACCTCGCTATAACTGACCTGGCCGGCGCGGTAGCGATTGAGCATTTGCTGCTCGGCCTGGGCGGATGAACTGGCCGAGGTTTCGCGCAGCGACTGCTGCTGCGCCAGCACCTTGCTGGCCGCAAGCTGGTCTTCCACATCGGCCAGCGCGTTCAGGACAGACTGGCGGTAGGCCGCCACGGCCGCGTCGCGCGCGGCGCTGGCCTGGTCGACGCGTGCCCCGGTGGCGCCGGCATTGAATACCGCCTGCGCGGCCGACAAGCCGAGCGACCAAAGCGTATGGGAGGCGCTGAACAAGCCGCCCAGCTGGCTGCCGGCCACGCCATAGCTGCCGCCCAGGCTTAGACTGGGGAAATAGGCGCTGCGCGCGATGCCGATTTGCGCGTTGGCGGCCGCCACGCGGCGTTGGGCGGCCGCAATATCGGGCCGGCGCTCCAGCAGCGTCGATGGCAGGCCGACCGGGATGTGCGGCACCTGCAGTGTCCACGGTGCAGGGACCAGCGTGAAGTCAGCCGGCGCCTTGCCAAGCAGGATGGCGATGGCGTGTTCAAGCTGGGCGCGCTGGCGTTGCACGGTCAGGCGATCGGCGCTGGCGTTGGCCAGCTGGGTCTGCGCCTGCAACAAGTCCGAGCTGGGCGCCACGCCGGCATTGACGCGGTTGCGGGTGATTTGCAGCACGCGCTGGTAGCCCTCCACCGTCTCGCCCAGCAGTGCCAGTTGGGCGTCCGCCAGGCGCAGGCCGATGTAGTTGGCGGCCAGCTCGCCCTGTGCCGCCAGCCGTGCGGCCGCCAGGTCGGCCGCGCTGGCCTGGGCGCTGGCCTGGGCGCCGCCGACGCCTGCGCGCAGCCGGCCCCACACATCCGGCTCCCAACTGGCGCCGATGTTCACGCGGTACTGGTTGCCGGTGCGGGCATCGCCTCCTCCGCCGCTGCGGTTGGCGCTGGTGTCCAGCGTCACGACCGGGAACAGCGCAGCGCGCTGTTCGGCGACTGCGGCACGCGCCTGGGCGTAGCGCGCGGCGGCCACCGCCACGTTCTGGTTGTTGACTTCCACC
>JBCNOX010000332.1:0-6093 GCA_039593645.1 Pseudoduganella sp. | reverse complement strand
GGGCGCCAGCATGTTGCACCGCACGCACCGGCATTTTTAGCCGCCAATCCCGATGTGCAGATCTCGTTCAACCTGACCGACCAGGTGATCGACCTGGTGCGCGAAGGCTACGACCTGGGCATCCGTATCGGCGGCGTGATCGACCCCAGTTTCGTGGCCGTGCGGCTGGCAAAGAACCGCCGTGTTGTATGCGGCACACCGGAATATTTCGCGCGGCACGGCATTCCGCGCACCCTGGACGACCTGGCGCAGCACAACTGCCTGGCCTTCAACCTTCAGGGCGGCCAGCAGCGCGGCTGGTACTTCCAGCAAGGCGGCAAGCCTGTCACGGTAAGGGTGCAGGGTAATCTCGACTGCAACGACGGCGAGCTGCTGCACCGCTGGGCGTGCGAGAGCCTGGGCCTGGCGTGGCGTTCAACATGGGAAATCCAGGCGCAGCTGGCGGAAGGCAGCCTGATAACGGTGCTGGATGATTTCGCACTGCCCGATTACGACATCATGGCAGTCTACCTGCAGCAACGGCATTTGCCGGCAAAGATACGCTTTTTCATCGACGAATTGAAGGAGGTCTACTCGCAGCCAGGGTACTGGACTAGGCCGACAGCGCTTGTTCCGGCAAGCGCGGCTGCGACAGGAACACGGCAACTTCCGCCATCGCCTTGAACAGGGAAGCGGTCAGCAGCGCGACCTGGGTGCGTGAGGGATCGTTCGCGAGGTGGTTGACCGGCGTCAGCTCGCGCATCAGGCGCGCGCGCACGATCTGCAGGCCGCATTGGCCGATGATGGTGGCAATGCGCGGCAAGAGCTCGCGCATCTGCTGCATGGCTTCATTACTGGCGGCGCCGATTTCCAGCACCACGCCCAGTTCGGATGGCTCCATTTGCACCACGACCTTGCCGATGTCGGGCAAGTTCAACTCCAGGCGCAGTGCTACGCGCGGCCGCCGGCGGCGCTGGTCGGGACCTTCTTCCTGGCCCTGGTCGCGCGCCACCACGCGCAGCGTCAGCTTCTCGGCGCCCCACGCGTAAACGGCGAAACGCCAGGCATCCAGTTCGGACACCAGGCCCGGGTAGGGACGTCCATCGCGCAGCACCGGAGGCGGCGGGTCGGCCATGAACAGGCTGGAGGGGAGGTGGCGGCCTTCATTGTGCTGCTGCAGCGCTGCCCGCTGCTCGCTATAGGTGCGCACCATGACTTGCCACGATGCGGCAAGGAGATTGGTATCCGGGGTGTGCCAGACCATCTGGCGCAAGGGGAACAGCTGGTTGGGCTGCATCGACAGCGCCTCTTGCGAGAGCAGGGCGCCAATGGTTGCACCGGCAGCGGCCGTACTGCGCGCGACCTGGCCTTGCTGCGCTCCTTCCATCGCATCGATCAGCGCACCGACGGAGGCAGGCAGGCCGCCCTGCAGCGCGAACTCGGGTGTGTCCCCTGGCGGCTGGGCAACCGGCGGGATCGGCTGGGCATTGACCTGGCCGGGATTCTCCCGGACCTGGCGGTCGTGAATGCTCAGGCTCGGATTGGACGGAGTGACGCGATCGATTGCCATACAAGCGGATAGTAATACGGCGATATAAAAAAAGCCAACCGCGCACGGTTGGCTTCTTCAGGCCAACTGCGGAATTACTGCAGCAGGGACAGGACCAGCGAGGACTGGCTGTTGGACTGCTTCAGCATGGCGGTGCCGGCTTGCAGCAGCATTTGCTTGGAGGTCATGTTGGCGGATTCGGAAGCGAAGTCCACGTCCATGATGCGGCCGGTTGCGTTCTTGGTGTTGGTCGAGATGTTGGACAGGTTGTTGAAGACGTGGTCCAGACGGTTCGAGATTGCACCCAGCTTGGAACGCAGTGCGCCCACGGCGTCGATCGAGTCAGCCAGATCCTGGATGGTGGCGTTCGCGTTGGCGGAACCGGTAGCAGCGACAGTTGCGTGGCTGATTTCGGTGCCGGCTGCGGCGCCGGCGGCACCGGTGGCGACGAAACCGGTGGCAGCGGCCAGGATCTTGGTCTTGGCTGCGGTCACTTCGGTACCGAAGTTGACGGACATGGTTTCCGACTTGTCGGCGCCGATCTGGAAGCTCAGGGCGGCGGTCAGGGTACCGTTGGTGTCCTGGAACAGGGTGGTGCCACCGAACTTGGTGTTACCGAAGATGTTCGACAGTTCGTCGGACAGGCTGTTGAATTCAGCCTGCATCGCGGTCTGGTCGGCCAGGGTGGAGGAGCCGTCGGCAGCCTGGGTTGCCAGGTCCTTCATGCGGTTCAGGATGTTGGTGGTCTCGTCCAGCGCGCCTTCAGCGGTTTGCAGCATCGAGATCGAATTCTGGGTGTTGCGCATTGCCACTTGCATGCCCGAGGTCTGGGTCTTCAGGCGGGTAGCGATCTGCAGGCCGGCAGCGTCGTCCATTGCCGAGTTGATACGGAAGCCGGTGCTCAGGCGGGTCATCGAGGTCGACAGGCCGGACTGGGTGCGACCGATCGAGTTTTGAGCGGACAGGGCCGCAGCGTTGGTGTGAAGGCTCAGCATTTTAAGCTCCAGGGTAGGTTGATTTGGTTCCAGAAAAGCTGCAGTCTCTGCGCTCTCAAAAGTACAAGGCGACCGTCAAACCGGGGGCATTAAGTGCTGTGCGGAAATTCTTTCAGTTTTTTGGGGCGCCGGAATAAAAAAAGCCAACCGCGTACGGTTGGCTTTTTGACGTTGCTTACAGAATTACTGCAGCAGGGACAGAACCAGCGAGGACTGGCTGTTGGACTGCTTCAGCATGGCGGTGCCAGCTTGCAGCAGCATTTGCTTGGAGGTCATGTTGGCGGATTCGGAAGCGAAGTCCACGTCCATGATGCGGCCGGTTGCGTTCTTGGTGTTGGTCGAGATGTTGGACAGGTTGTTGAAGACGTGGTCCAGACGGTTCGAGATTGCACCCAGCTTGGAACGCAGTGCGCCCACGGCGTCGATCGAGTCAGCCAGATCCTGGATGGTGGCGTTCGCGTTGGCGGAACCGGTAGCAGCGACAGTTGCGTGGCTGATTTCGGTGCCGGCTGCGGCGCCGGCGGCACCGGTGGCGACGAAACCGGTGGCAGCGGCCAGGATCTTGGTCTTGGCTGCGGTCACTTCGGTACCGAAGTTGACGGACATGGTTTCCGACTTGTCGGCGCCGATCTGGAAGCTCAGGGCGGCGGTCAGGGTACCGTTGGTGTCCTGGAACAGGGTGGTGCCACCGAACTTGGTGTTACCGAAGATGTTCGACAGTTCGTCGGACAGGCTGTTGAATTCAGCCTGCATCGCGGTCTGGTCGGCCAGGGTGGAGGAGCCGTCGGCAGCCTGGGTTGCCAGGTCCTTCATGCGGTTCAGGATGTTGGTGGTCTCGTCCAGCGCGCCTTCAGCGGTTTGCAGCATCGAGATCGAATTCTGGGTGTTGCGCATTGCCACTTGCATGCCCGAGGTCTGGGTCTTCAGGCGGGTAGCGATCTGCAGGCCGGCAGCGTCGTCCATTGCCGAGTTGATACGGAAGCCGGTGCTCAGGCGGGTCATCGAGGTCGACAGGCCGGACTGGGTGCGACCGATCGAGTTTTGAGCGGACAGGGCCGCTGCATTGGTGTGAAGGCTCAGCATGGTAACTCCTGGGTGGTTGGTTCAAATCGAGCAGCGGATCTTTTTCTGCGCTCTCAGGAGTACAAGACGACCGTCGGCGCGGCCGCATTAAATGCCGTGTGGAAATTCTTTTGATTTTTTTTGCTCGTGTAAGACTAGCAATGAAAAAGGGGCCGAAGCCCCTTGTTCAACTGCTTACATATTTGGATAGTTCGGTCCACCGCCGCCTTCTGGCGTGATCCAGACGATGTTCTGGGTCGGGTCCTTGATATCGCAAGTCTTGCAATGCACGCAATTCTGGGCATTGATCTGCAGGCGGTCCTGGCCTTCGTCGGTCTTGACGAATTCATACACGCCGGCCGGGCAGTAGCGCGATTCCGGGCCGGCAAACTTGGCCAGGTTGACGTTCACCGGCACCGAGTTGTCTTTCAGCGTCAGGTGGATCGGCTGGTCTTCGGCGTGGTTGGTATTCGAAATGAATACCGACGACAGGCGGTCGAAGGTCAGCTTGCCATCCGGCTTGGGATAAGTGATCGGCGCGAATTCCGACGCAGGGCGCAGGCAGGCGTGATCAGGGGTCGAGTGATGCAGGGTCCAAGGCGCCTTGCCGCGGAACACGATCTGGTCGATGCCGGTCATGAGGGAACCCAGGTACAGGCCCTTCTTCAGCCATGGCTTGACGTTACGCGCCACGTGCAGCTCTTCGTGCAGCCAGGACTGTTCAAAGGCGGTCGGGTAGGCCGCCAGCTCGTCGGCCGAACGGCCGGCGCCCAGTGCTGCCACGACCGCTTCGGCGGCCAGCATGCCCGACTTGATGGCAGCGTGCGAGCCCTTGATGCGGCTCATGTTCAGGAAACCGGCGTCGCAGCCGATCAGTGCGCCGCCCGGGAACACCAGCTTCGGCAGCGATTGCAGGCCGCCTGCGGTGATCGCACGCGCGCCGTAGGAAATGCGCTTGGCGCCTTCGAAGAAGGTGCGGATTTCCGGATGGGTCTTGTAGCGCTGGAATTCTTCGTATGGCGACAGGTATGGGTTCTCGTAATCGAGGCCCACCACGTAGCCGACCACGACCTGGTTGTTTTCCAGGTGGTACAGGAAGGAACCGCCGTAGGTCTTGGTGTCCAGCGGCCAGCCAGTGGTGTGGATCACCAGGCCTGGCTTGTGCTTGGCCGGGTCGATTTCCCACAGTTCTTTGATGCCGATGCCGTAGGACTGCGGATCCTTGCCCTTGTTCAGGTCGTACTTGGCCATCAGCTGCTTGCCCAGGTGGCCACGCGCACCTTCGGCGAACAGGGTGTACTTGCCGTGCAATTCCATGCCGAGCTGGAAGTCAGGACCAGGTTCGCCGTCGCGCTTGACGCCCATATTGCCGGTCGCAACGCCCTTGACCGAGCCGTCATCGTTGTACAGGATTTCGGCGCCGGTGAAGCCAGGGAAGATCTCGACGCCGAGGGCTTCCGCCTGCTGGCCCAGCCAGCGCACCACATTGCCCAGCGAGATCACGTAGTTGCCGTGGTTTTCGAAGCACTTCGGCAGCATGAAGTTCGGGGTCTTGAAAGCCTTGGTCTCGGTCAGGAACAGCACGCGGTCTTCGGTGACCGGAGTGTTCAGCGGCGCGCCGAGCTCTTTCCAGTTAGGGATCAGTTCGGTCAGGGCCCGCGGGTCCATCACGGCGCCGGACAGGATATGGGCGCCGAGTTCGCCGCCTTTTTCCAGCACCACCACGGAGGTGTCCGGGTTCAGTTGCTTGATCTTGATCGCTGCCGACAGGCCAGCAGGGCCGCCGCCAACGATCACAACGTCATACTCCATTGCCTCGCGCGGGCCGTACTGTTCTACAAGGTTGCTCATAGGGTTTTTATAAGATGTTTGAAAATTCGGTGCAGGAAATAGAACGAGTGTGCTCTTTTTTCCCTGGGATTGCAACGGTGGCGCCATTGTGAGGGCTAATATTAGACGTGGCAATCTAATAAGGAGGTTTTTTGTGTCATCATGGCGGGACGGAATCAAAAGGAGTAGCCGGTGGGGATCGAAGTTAATTTTGAGGGCAAGATCGCCCTGATCACGGGCGCCTCCAGCGGGCTTGGCGCCCGTTTCGCCAAGGTGCTGGCGAAGGCGGGGTGCCAGGTTGTGCTGGCCTCGCGCCGCATCGAACGCCTGAAAGAACTGCGTGCCGAAATCGAAGCCGATGGCGGCGCCGCCCATGTGGTGACGCTGGACGTGACCGACTACGCGAGCATCAAATCCGCCATTGCCCACGCCGAAACCGAGGCCGGTCCGATCGACATCCTGGTCAATAATTCCGGTGTATCAATGACGCAACGTTTGCTCGATGTGTCGCCGGAAGACTATGACTTTGTCATGGACTGCAACCTGCGCGGGGCGTTTTTCGTGGCGCAGGAAACGGCCAAACGCATGATTGCGCGCGCCAAGGGCGACCCGCGCAAGCAGCACCGCATTATCAATATCGCTTCGGTGGCGGGCCTGCGCGTGCTGCCGCAGATCGGC
>JBCNOX010000331.1:0-6096 GCA_039593645.1 Pseudoduganella sp. | reverse complement strand
CCCTGCGCGGCCGCGTCACGGCGAGCGAAGCACATGCCGCCACCCTGGTAACCACGCCCGGCACGCCGCCGGCCATCACGCGCACGCTGGAATTGAAAGACCTGACGCTGCGCACGCGCGATGGCGTGGAGCTGGCGCCCACCACCGCCTCGGCGCGCCACGTGGCGGCCGCCAACCAGCCGGCCTGGACCGAAGTGAAGGCGGCCGCGCTGGACTTGAAGATCCTGTCCGAGCTGGCTACCCGCTTGCCGCTGCCGCAGGTACAGCGCGACCTGCTGGCAGAGGCGGCGCCGCGCGGCCGCGTGCGCAACCTGGTGGCTGAATGGCGCGGCCCGCTGTCGACGGCCAGGGATTACAAGCTCAAAGCCGATCTCGATGGGCTGGGCCTGGAGCCACTGGCAGCGCGCGCCGCCGTGCCGCGTTCCGCCACGGCGTTGCCGATGCCGGCGCTGCCGAATATCCCGGGTTTCGAAAAATTGAGCGGCCATGTGGAAGCGGGCGAGCAGGGCGGCAGCGTGGCGCTGGACGCGCCCGGCTTCACGCTGGCCATGCCGGCCTGGTTCGACGACGAGCCGATGGCATTCGAGCAGTTCAAGCTGAACGGCAGCTGGTCGCTGGCCGATGCCAGGCAGCTGGCGGTCAAGCTGGAGCAACTGGACCTGGTGCAGGATGGCATGAAGCTCAAGCTCTCCGGCAGCCACACGCTGCCGCGCGGGCCGGGCGCCAAGGGGGCCGGCCTGGCCGATTTCACCGGCACCATCGACAACTTCACCATCAACCGCATTGGCCGCTATCTGCCGATGCAGACGCCGGGACACACCCGCCAGTGGCTGGTGGGCGCGCTGGAAGACGGCATGCTGCAGGAAACTTCGCTGCGCCTGCGCGGCGACTTGTCGCATTTCCCGTTCAAGGACGGCTCGCCGGACAAGGCCAAGGGCGAATTCCGCGTGGCCGGCCGCATCGTGGACGGACGCCTCAATTACGAACCCGGCTATTTCGCCAAGGATGGCAAGACGCCGGTCTGGCCGCTGGCGGAAAAGATCCGCGGTACCATCGTGTTCGACCGCGCGCGCATGGAAATCAAGGCCGACACCGCGCGCACCCTTGGTGTTGCCCTGTCCAATGTGAAAGCGGTGATCCCCGACCTGAGCACCCACGACAGCATGCTCGATATCGACGGCACGGCCGCCGGCGCGATGCAGGACTTCCTCAAGTACGTGGCTGCCAGCCCGGTGCTGGAGTGGATCAGCCACTTCACCGACGAAACCACGGCGACC
Organism: Pseudoduganella sp.; assembly: GCA_039593645.1. Classification (GTDB taxonomy): domain Bacteria; phylum Pseudomonadota; class Gammaproteobacteria; order Burkholderiales; family Burkholderiaceae_D; genus Rugamonas. Next base: position 4,819 of record JBCNOX010000331.1, on the reverse strand, counting down.
GGCAATGCCAGGCTGGCGCTGAGCCTGCACCTGCCGCTGTCGCACATCGTCGACGCCAAGGTGCAGGGCGCCTTGCAGTTGCAGGGCAATGACGTGGTGCTGTGGCATGACATGCCGACCGTTGCCGGCGCCAGCGGCAAGATCGAGTTCAATGAGAAAGGCGTCAACCTGAACAACCTGGCCGGCACCTTGCTGGGCGGCCCGCTGTCGGTCACCGGCGGCAGCCAGAAGGAGGGCGGCATCCAGGTGCGCCTGGCCGGCACCGCAACGGTGGACGGGCTGCGCAAGCAATACCCGACAGCCGCGGTGCAGCGCCTGGCCAACCACCTGGGCGGCGGCGCCCGGTTCACCGGCCTGATCACGGCCAAGGACCACAAGTATGAAGTGGCGGTCGATTCGAGCATGCAGGGGGCGAGCTTCGATTTCCCGGCGCCGCTGAAGAAGCCTGCGGCGGAAGCCATGCCACTGCACTTCCAGCTGAATGGCGGCAGCGCCAACGAGCAGGGCGTGGCGCGCGACGATATCCGCGTCACGCTGGGCAATTCCTACGCCGCGCGCTACCATCGTCAGCGCATCGGCAAAGGCCCGTGGAAGCTGCTCAACGGCGGCATCGGCGTCAATGTGCCGGCGCCGGAACCGGACAGCGGCATGATGATCCATGCCAGCCTGAAGTCGCTCAATGTGGACGACTGGATCGACCTGGCCAGTGAAATCGCCGGCAAGGAGGAGCATGACGCACCGGGCAAGCCAGCCACCCAAGGCGCGGCCGAAGGCGCCGATATTTCACAGTACGTGGTGCCGGAAACCATGGCCGCCCGCACCGCCGAGCTGATTGTCGGCGAACGCAAGATCGATAACGTGGTGGCCGGCGTCACGCACAGCAAGGGCGTGTGGCAGGCCAGCATCGATTCGCAGCAGGCGGTCGGCTATATCACCTGGAACGAATCGCCGACCGGCAAGGGCGTAGGCAAGGTGACGGCGCGCCTGTCCTCGCTGATCATCCCCGAGTCGCAGGCTGCCGAAGTGAAGGACCTGCTGGAAAGCTCGACCAGCGCGCCGACCATTCCTGCGCTCGACATCGAAGTGCAGCGCCTCGAATGGTTCAACCGCCCGCTGGGGCAGCTGGAACTGCATGCCTACAATGCGCTGATCACCTCGGCGCGCGAATGGCGCATCAGCAAGCTGTCGCTGGCCAACGCCGACGGCGAACTGAACGGCACCGGCCGCTGGCAGACCAAGGACGGCCAGCACAACACCTCGCTCAATTTCAATATGGACATCCATGATGCCGGCAAGCTGCTCGAGCGCTTCGGTTTCAAGGACACGCTGCGCAACGGCAAGGGCAAGCTGAGCGGCGATATCGCGTGGACCGGCTTGCCCTACCATATGGACTTGCCAAGCCTGTCCGGCACGCTGGCGCTGAACGTGGAAAAAGGCCAGTTCCTGAAACAGGACCCGGGCGCGGCCAAGCTGCTTGGCGTGCTGAGCCTGCAAGCCTTGCCGCGCCTGCTCAAGCTCGACTTCAACGACGTGTTTTCGGAAGGCTTGCAGTTTGACGGCATCACGGCCAACGCCACCATCAACCGCGGCATCGTCAAGACCGACAACCTGAAAATGCACGGCGTGCAGGCCACGGTGCTGATGGACGGCACGGCCGACATTGCCAATGAATCGACCAACCTGCGTGTGGTGGTGATCCCGCAGGTCAACCTGGGCACGGCGCCGCTGGTGTATGCGCTGGCGGTCAACCCGGTGATTGGCCTCGGCAGCTACCTGGCGCAGTTGTTCCTCAGCGCGCCGGTGATGAAGGCGCTGACTTACCAGATGCAGGTGACCGGGCCGTGGAAGGCCCCGGTCATCACCAAGATCGAGAATCCGAAGGAGCCTACGCCATGACCAAAGTCTCAGCGATCCAGATGGTGTCCACCCCTGTCGTGGAAGAGAATATTGCTACCGCCACCCGCCTGATCGGCGAAGCCGCCGCGCAGGGCGCGCGACTGGTGCTGCTGCCCGAGTACTGGGCCATCATGGGCATGAGCGACAGCGACAAGGTGGCCAAGGCCGAAGCGCTGGGCCAGGGGCCGATCCAGGACTTCATGTCGGCCATGGCGCGCGAACATGGCATCTGGCTGCTGGGCGGCACGCTGCCGCTGGCGTCCGACGATCCCAAGCGCGTCATCAATACCACCCTGGTCTACGACCCGCAGGGCAAGCATGTCGGCCGCTACGACAAGATCCACCTGTTCGGCTTCACCAAGGGCAGCGAGTCCTACGACGAGGCGCGCACCATCGTGCCGGGCAAGACGGTTGGCACGGTTGAGACAGCAGTGGGCAAGGTCGGCATGTCGGTCTGCTACGACTTGCGCTTCCCTGAGCTGTACCGTGCCATGGGCCCGCTCGACCTGATCGTGGTGCCGGCCGCCTTTACCTACACCACCGGCAAGGCGCACTGGGAGATCCTGTTGCGCGCACGCGCCATTGAAAACCAGTGCTATGTGCTGGCGGCGGCGCAGGGCGGCAGCCACGTCAACGGCCGCCGTACCTGGGGCCATTCGATGCTGGTCGACCCGTGGGGCGAGGTCAAGGCTGTGCTGGCCGAAGGTGAGGGCGTCGTCACCGGCGAGCTGGACCCCGCCTTCGTGCATGGCGTGCGTGAGAGCTTGCCAGCACTGAAGCACCGAATCCTCTAAAATCCGGCTTAAGTACCAACACCTATAAGATTCCGATATGAAACCATTCGACCCCAACCTGTCCGCCATGGCCGCAGCGCAAGATATCCTGCTGACGCCGTTTGGCCTGGATGAAGGCAAGCTGCTGAAAGCACTGGGCAGCATGTTCACCCATAAGGTCGACTACGCCGACCTGTACTTCCAGTTCACCAAGAACGAGGGCTGGAGCCTGGAAGAAGGCATCGTCAAGACCGGTTCGTTCTCGATCGACCAGGGCGTCGGCGTGCGCGCCGTGTCGGGCGACAAGACCGCCTTCTCCTATTCCGATGAGATTTCCGAATCGGCTCTGCTGGATGCCGCCGCAGCCACGCGCACCATTGCGCGTGCGGGCGCCGGCAAGATCAAGGTGGCCGGCAAGATGACGCCGGTCGGCGGCCGTTCGCTGTACATGCCGCATGACCCGCTGGTGTCGCTCGACGCGGCCGCCAAGGTCAAGCTGCTGGAGCGCGTGGAAAAGCTGGCGCGCGCCAAGGACCCGCGCGTGGTGCAGGTGATGGCAGGCCTGGCCGGTGAATACGACGTGGTGCTGGTGGTGCGCAGCGACGGCGTGCTGGCGGCCGATATCCGCCCGCTGGTGCGCGTGTCGGTGACCGTGATCGTGGAACAGAATGGCCGCCGCGAAGTCGGCTCCTCGGGCGGCGGCGGCCGCTACGACTACGGCTATTTCACGGACGAGCTGCTGGACCAGTATGCAAGCGACGCGGTCAAGTCGGCGCTGGTGAACCTCGATTCGCGCCCGGCGCCTGCCGGCCCGATGACCGTGGTGCTGGGCCCTGGCTGGCCAGGCATCCTGCTGCACGAGGCGATCGGGCACGGCCTGGAAGGCGACTTCAACCGCAAGGGTTCCTCGACCTTCTCCGGCCGCATCGGCGACCGCGTGGCGGCCAAGGGCGTCACCGTGGTCGATGACGGCACGCTGGCCAACCGCCGCGGTTCGCTCAACATCGACGACGAGGGCAACCCGACCCAGTGCACCACGCTGATCGAAGACGGCGTGCTGAAGGGCTATATCCAGGACACCATGAATGCGCGCCTGATGAAGATGAACGTGACCGGCAATGCACGCCGCGAATCGTTCGCGCACCTGCCGATGCCGCGCATGACCAATACCTATATGCTGGGCGGCGACAAGGATCCGGAAGAAATCCTGGCTTCGGTGAAGAACGGCATCTACGCCGTCAACTTCGGCGGCGGCCAGGTCGACATCACCAACGGCAAGTTCGTGTTCTCGGCTTCCGAGGCCTACATGATCGAAGACGGCAAGGTGACCTACCCGGTCAAGGGCGCCACCCTGATCGGCAACGGCCCGGACGTAATGAACCGCATCACCATGATCGGCAACGACATGAAGCTCGATCCGGGCGTGGGCGTATGCGGCAAGGAAGGGCAGAGCGTGCCGGTCGGCGTCGGCCAGCCGACCCTGCGACTGGATGGCGTGACAGTCGGCGGCACCGCCTGAAAAATCGACGCAGCACAAAGACCGGGTAAAATACCCGGTTTTTTTTGCCTGGGACGGGTATCACATGAACAATTCGAACAATAAACCCTTCGTGATTGGTGTCGCAGGCGGCAGCGGCAGCGGCAAGTCGACTGTCACGCGCGAGGTGCTGAAATCGTTCGGCTCCGAGGTGGTGTCGGTGGTGCTGCAGGATGACTACTACCTGGACCAGAGCCATATGTCGCCGGAAGACCGGCGCAAGGTCAACTACGACCACCCGGAAGCTTTCGACTGGCCGCTGATGATCGAGCATCTGCAGAAGCTGCGTGAAGGCCAGCCGATCGAAATGCCGGTTTACGACTTTTCCATCGATAACCGCACCACGCAGACCATCACGGTCAAGCCGGCGCCGGTGATTGTGGTTGAGGGCCTGTTTGCACTGTACGACCCCGACCTGCGCAAGCAGATGTCGCTGAAGATCTTCGTTGATACCGCGGCGGACGTGCGCTTTATCCGCCGCCTGCAACGCGACATCGCGGAGCGCGGCCGCAGCACCGAGAGCGTGATCAACCAGTACATGGAAACCGTGCGCCCGATGTACAAGCAGTTCATCGAGCCGACCAAGCGCCACGCGCACGTGATCCTGCCGCAC
>JBCNOX010000330.1:0-6097 GCA_039593645.1 Pseudoduganella sp. | reverse complement strand
ATCCAGCGCATCCGCGACTATATCGCGGCCGGCGACACCTACCAGGTCAACTACACCTACCGCCTGCATTTCGACGCTTTCGGCTCGCTGTTCGCGCTGTACCAGCGCTTGCGCGCCCGCCAGCCGGTGCCTTACGGCGCCCTGATCGGTTTCGACGATGGCCGCGCCGTGCTGTCGCTGTCGCCAGAACTGTTCGTGCGCAAGGAAGGCGACACACTGACAGCGCGTCCGATGAAGGGCACCGCTCCCGCCGCAGCCGACGAGCTTGAAAATGTCCGCCGCGCCGCCGCCCTGGCCGCCGACCCGAAAAACCGCGCCGAAAACCTGATGATCGTCGACCTGCTGCGCAACGACATTGGCCGCGTCGCCGTTACCGGCAGCGTCGAAGTACCGAAGCTGTTCGAAGTTACACGCTTCAGTAGCGTGCTGCAGATGACCTCCACCGTGCAGGCCCGCCTGCGCCAAGACGCCACACTGCAAGACATCTTCACCGCCCTCTACCCTTGCGGTTCCATTACCGGCGCGCCCAAGAAGCGCACCATGGAAATCATTGCCGAACTGGAGCCGGAGGCGCGCGGTATTTACACCGGCGCCATCGGCTGGTTCTCCCCGGATGGCGATTTCTGCCTGAACGTCCCTATCCGCACGCTCACGCTGCAATCGCCGCAAAACGGCATCCGCAACGGCGTGATGGGCGTTGGCGCCGGCATCGTCTATGACAGCGAGCCGCACGACGAATTCGCAGAATGCCAGCTTAAAGCGCGTTTCCTCACCGGGCTGTCGAACGATTTCGAATTGTTCGAAACCATCTACGCCACACGCGAAACCGGCCCCCGCCACCTGGAACGACACCTGCAACGCCTGGAAGCTTCCGCGCGCTACTTTGGTTTCGCCTGGGACGAAGCCGCGGCGCGCGCTTACCTCACGCTGGCCTGCCAGGCCCTGCCCGCCGGCCAGCCGCACCGCCTGCGGCTCGCCATGAACGCTGCGGGCGCTTTCGCCGTGCAAACCGGCGCGCTGACGCCATTGCAGGAGCCGGTGCGCGTACTGCTGGCCGAAGAAGCTACCGACAGCAAGGACCTGTTCCTGCGCCACAAATCGACCATCCGCGAGCGCTACGACGCGGCATGGAAAGCAGCCGATGCCCAAGGCGCCTTCGACAAGCTGTTTTTCAATGAGCGTCGTGAATTGACGGAGGGAGGACGCAGCAACGTCTTCATCCGCATGAATGGCATGTGGATAACGCCGCCCTTATCCACTGGCATCCTGCCTGGAGTGATGCGCGCCGTGATCATCGACGCCTGGGGCGCGCAGGAACGCATCGTCACGCGCGATATGCTGCTCGCCGCGGAGGAAATCGTGGTGTGCAACTCCCTGCGCGGCGCGATGCGGGCCAGCCTACAGGTCGATTAGCATCTCAAAGCCGCCATAGATCAGCCGTTTGCCATCGAACGGCATCTTGGCGGGGTCCATCATTTCCTTCATGCGCGGGTCGGACATGACCTTTTCATTGCAGGAATCGCGCACCTCGCGCGAAGGATAGATAATCCACGAGAACACTACCACCTCGCCGTCCTCCAGCTTGACAGCCTGCGGGAAGGAAGTGTGAACGCCCACTTTCACATCGTCGGCAACGGTTTCGCGGTACTCAATGGCGCCATACTCGCGCCACACTTTTGCGCACTGGCGCGACATCTCGAGGTACGCATCCATGTTCTTGCTGGGAACCGGCACAATGAATCCATCGACATAAGCCATTTGAATCTCCTTGTGAAGTGACCCCTCAGCTTATGCCGCACGATTGGCGGTGACAAGGAAAGCACGACGATAAGCGCCCGGAGTGGTGGCCGCAATGCGCCGGAAATGGTGGCGCAGCGATTCTTCCGAGCCGAACCCTGCCCGCTCAGCTACCTGAGCCAAAGCGATATCCGGCGACTCCAGCAAATCCTTCGCAATCGCAACCCGCTCGCGCGCCAGCCATTCGACCGGCCCCATGCCAGTAGCGTCCTGGAATTGGCGCTGCAGGGTGCGCGGGCTCATGGCCGCGCGCTCGGCCATGCTGGCCACGGTGTGCGGCTCGGCGGGATGGCTGCGCAGCCAGTCCATCAGGCGAGACAGCCTGCCCTGCTCATCGTGCGCCATGGGCCGCGGCAGGAATTGCGCCTGCCCGCCTTCGCGATGCGGCGCCACGACCAGCCGCTGCGCCACCATATTGCCGACGCGCGCGTCGTAATCGCGCCGCACCAGGTGCAACAGCATGTCCAGTCCCGCTGCAGAACCGGCCGAGGTGATGACCTGGCCCTCGTCGACATACAGGTCGTCCGCCAGCACACGGACGCGCGGATAGCGGCGCTCCAGGCGCACAACATAGCGCCAGTGGGTCGTGGCGCGCAGGCCATCCAGCACGCCCGCCGCAGCAAGGATGAAAACGCCGGAACAGATGGTGCACAGGCGGGCACCACGCGCGTGGGCGGCGCGGATCTGCGCCAGCAGCGCTTCTGGCGGCTCTTCGTCGGCGTCGCGCCAGCCGGGGATGACGATGGTGTCGGCGCGCTCCAGCAAGGAAGGGTCGTAAGGCGCCTGCACCATAATCCCGCCAGCCGCGCGGATCGGTCCCGGCTCGATGGCGCAGACGGCGAAGTCATACCAGTCCACGCCCAGCTCCGGGCGATCCAGGGCAAACAGTTCGACCGTGCAGCCAAATTCGAAGGTGCAAAGTCCGTCGTAGGCCAGCGCCACGACCAGGTGTTTTTTCGCGATCATGGCGCAATCTTAACGTATTATGGCATTCGCGCCACTGCCGCAGGCGACGCCGGGGGCCGACAATGGAGTCACTTTCAACGCCACAGGAGAAACCAGATGCCATCCATCGTCACCGAAGTCGCTTCCGCCCCTAGCGCCGAGGCCCTAGCCCACTTCGAAGATTCGCTGCGATTTGAAACGGATTGCTGGGATGTCCACAGCGTGATGGGCACGCCGCAGCAGGATTTCGTGCTGCTCGACGTGCGGGGAACGGAGAAGTATGCGGCCGGCCACGTGCCTGGCGCGGTGGACCTGGCACACCGCAAGATCATCGGCTCCAAGCTGGCCGAGTACCCGCCGGAGACTGTGTTCGTGACCTACTGCGCCGGCCCGCACTGCAATGGCGCCGCGCGGGCCGCGATCCGGCTGGCTAAGCTTGGCCGTCCGGTGAAAATCATGACCGGCGGGATCACCGGCTGGCTGGACGAAGGCTTCGCCCTCGCCACTTCGCCGGTCGCCGCCGCCGCGTAATCAGCCTGCGAGGGCTTTCTCGAGCGCTTCGACCAGGGCCTTGTCGTCCGGTTTGACCTTGCTCGGGAAGCTCTCCACCACATTGCCCTTGCGGTCGATCAGGTATTTATGGAAGTTCCAGGCCGGCGCCTTGCCGGTCGCCTTGATCAGCTTCGCATAGAACGGGTTCGGCGCATCGCCCGATACTACGGACTTGGCAAACATCGGGAACTTCACGCCATAGGTGTTATAGCAGAGGTCAGCGATCTCCTTGCTGCTGCCCGGCTCCTGCTTGCCGAAATCATTCGACGGGAAGCCCAGCACGACCAGACCTTTTCCCGAGTATTTCGCATACACTTCTTCCAGTCCTTTGTACTGCGGGGTATAGCCGCAATAGCTGGCCGTGTTGACGACCAGGATCACCTTGCCGGCGTACTGGCACAGGTCCTGCGGCGCATCGTCCTGCAGACGGTTGAAGGACTGTTTCAGTATGGCGGGGCAGCTCGCAGCCGGCGCATTGGCGGCGGCCGCAGTTGCAGGTTGCGCAGCAGGTGCCTGTGCGAAGGCAGCAGCGGCGCTCAGGCTCAGCGCGGACAGCGCAGCAAACTTGGTGAGGATAGATGGCATGAGTAGTCTCTTCCGGTACGTTCGAATTTCCGATTGTATGACAATTGCCGGCTGCACGTTGGCACTGGCCGCAGCCACGCAGGCCACCGCAGCGCCGGCGCCGCTGCCGGCGATGAAGACGCAGCAGGTATCGATTTCCGGCCTGTCGTCTGGCGCCTTCATGGCGGTGCAGTACCAGGTCGCCTACTCCGCCAGCGTGGTTGGCGCGGGCATCATCGCTGGCGGCAGCTATTACTGCGCGCAAGGCAGCATGATGAACGCCATTGGCAGCTGCAAAGGGGCCGACGTGGCGGAGCTGGCGGCCGTCACCCGCAAGCGCGCCGAAGCCGGCCAGATCGACCCGGTGGCGAAGATGGCCGCGCACCGGGTTTGGATGTTTTCCGGAACCCTCGACAAACTGGTGCCACCGGCATCGATGGCTGACCTGGCGAAATACTACGCAGCCTTCATCCCCGCCGGGCAGATACAGTACAAGAACGACCTGGCCGCAGGCCACGCCATGCCGACCGACAGTTTCGGCAACAAGTGCGATGCCCTTGCCCCGCCATTCATCAGCAACTGCGGTTTCGACGCAGCCGGCAGTCTGCTGCAATGGATCTACGGCCCGCTGAAAGCGCGCGGCGAAAGTGCCGCGCCGGCAGGCAGGCTGCAGGAGTTCGACCAGTCCGAGTTCCTGCCTTCACCAACCACGCACGGCATGGCCAATACCGGCTACGTCTACATTCCACCGGGCTGCGAAGCGGGCGGCGCGGGCTGCAAGCTGCACATTGCCCTGCATGGCTGCATGCAGGACATCGGAACCTTGAAAGACACCTATGCTCGCCATGCCGGCTACAACGCCTGGGCCGATACCAACCGCATCGTCGTGCTTTACCCGCAAACAGCGGCAATCACTCCGATGCCGAACCCGAAGGCTTGCTGGGACTGGTGGGGCTACGACGATCCGGACTACTCGGTGCAGAGTGGCCGCCAGCTCCGCGCCATCAAACGGATGGCTGACCGCCTGACGGGAGCGTAACCCGGAAGCAGGCGCCGTGCTCGCCGTTCGGCAGGCATTCGACTTCACCGCCATGGCGGCGGGATATCTGGCGCACCAGGGACAAGCCCAGCCCAACGCTGCCTGCCTTTTCCGACGCGCCGGGCAGCCGGTAGAACGGCTCGAAGATCCGTTCCCGCTCGGCGGCAGGTACGCCCGGTCCGCGGTCGCACACATCGAACATGGTTCCGCCGCCAGCACTGGCCAGCATCACCCTGATGTCCGCGTTGCCGCCATGTCGCCGGGCGTTCTCCAGCAGGTTGCGTACCATGCGCCGTAACAGCGTGGCATCGCCGCGCACGGTGCCGGCCACGCCATCCAGTACGGCACCGACGCGCGCGCACTCTTCGGCGACGATGCCGGTGAAGTCCACCTCCTCTGGCGCCGCACTATCCTGCGGCACCGCATCCAGCCGGCTGGCCAGCAAGACCTCATCGATCAGCTGGTCCAGTTCAGATATATTGCGCCCCAATTCCTGGCGTATCGCCGGGCTGGCCGAATCCTGCAGCAGTTCAACCGCCATGCGGATACGGGCCAGCGGAGACCGCAACTCATGCGATGCATTGGCCAGCAGGGATTTCTGCGCTCCAACCAGCGCCTCGATACGCGTTGCCGAATCATTGAAGCTGGCCGCCAGCTGCGCAACTTCGTCCGATCCGCTCATCTCCACGCGCGCGCCCAGGTCGCCCCGGCCCCATGCTTGCACGCTGGCCTGAAGCTGTTCGAGCCTGCGTGTGATGCGGCGCACCACAGGGTAGGCTCCCGCTGCAATCATCAGCGCGATCATCACCAGCAGCACAGTTACGGCCATGGTCGCATTGCGCGGCATATGGCGCGGTGGCGCAAACCAGAAATGGATATAGCCGAACATCAGGACGGCCAGCACGATGCAGGCCAGCAGCGTCGCGTAGATGCGCACGTACATGCGCGAGCCAAAATTACGCATCCTGAACCTTCGCAAACACATAACCGGCTCCGCGCACCGTGATGATGCGGCGCGGCGCCTTGGGATCGTCCTCGATTGCGGCGCGTATCCGGCCCACGTGCACGTCGATGGAACGGTCGAACGGCTCCAGCGTGCCGCCCTTGAGCGCGTCGATCAACTGTTCGCGCGACAGCACGCGGCCGGCACGCTGGGCGAAGGCCATCAGCAGATCGAACTGGTAGGCGGTCAGGGGCCGC
>JBCNOX010000033.1:0-19044 GCA_039593645.1 Pseudoduganella sp. | reverse complement strand
GTCCATCAGCTCACCCAGTTCGTTCGGCGAAAAATCGCGCAGACGCGCGATCAACTGCTCCGAATGATCGAGGAACGCAGGCTGCGTTGCGAGTTTGGTGGTTGGAGGGGTTTCCAGGTCAAGACTTTTTGCAGGCGACAGCACAATCAGCATAAGATTCAAAATTCAGAACGAAAAACTTCGACATGATACCTGTTCCACCGCATATTTCACCTAAGCGCATCGTCATCGACACCAATGTCTGCCTCGACCTGTTCGTTTTCCAGGATCCGCGCTGGGCATCCCTGCTGGCAGCGATCGAAAGCGGCGCGGTCGAAGCGATCACCCGCGCCGATTGCAGGGCCGAATACCTGTTCGTGCTTAACTACCCCCACCTGCCGCTTGACGAAAGCACGCGCCCATTGAGCGCAGCGCGCTTTGACCAGTACATCAAGGTGGTGCAGCCGCCGGAATCGGGCGCGCGGCTGCCAGTGTGCACCGACCGCGATGACCAGAAATTCCTCGAGCTGGCGCGCGACGCCCAGGCCGACATCCTGATCACCAAGGACAAAGCCTTGCTCAAGCTGGCCAAGCGCCTGGCGAAAGCCGGCATGTTCAAGGTGATGCAGCCGGAAAAATGGAGCCTGGAGGCTTGACTTTCCAGATTTACCCTCGGGGCAACACTTGTTTTAATCGGCTGCGCTAGAATGGAAAAAATGTCCTTTTCCTAAGCACGATGAAACAACTGACTTCCCGTTTGCCCCACGTTGGCACCACCATCTTCTCGCGCATGTCAGCCCTCGCCGGACAGTACGGTGCGGTCAACCTGGGCCAGGGTTTCCCTGACTTTGCCTGCGACCCGAAACTGGTCGACATGGTCACCGTCGCGATGCGCGAAGGCTACAACCAGTATCCAACCGGCGTCGGCGCGCTCGAACTGCGCCAGGCCATCGTCGACAAGATCAGCCGCATTTACGGCCATCATTACGACGTCAACACCGAAATCACCGTCACCCCGGGCGCCACCGAGGCGCTGACTACCGCCATCCTGTGCAGCGTACATCCCGGCGACGAAGTGATCGTGATCGAACCCGCTTACGACAGCTACCTGCCCGCCATTGAACTTGCCGGCGGCGTACCGGTGCTAGTGCAGATGGAAGTCGCGCTGCATGGCGGCTTCAGCGTGCCATGGGCGCGCGTAAGCACGGCCGTCACAGAACGCACACGCATGATCATCATCAACACGCCGCACAATCCGACCGGCAGCGTGCTGCGCGCGGCGGATATGGCGGCGCTGCGCGAAATCGTGCGCGACACCGATATCCTGATCCTGTCCGATGAAGTCTATGAGCACATGGTCTACGACGGCCATCAGCATGAATCCATGTGCCGCTATCCGGACCTGGCCGAGCGCTCGTTTGTGGTGTCCAGCTTTGGCAAGACCTACCACGTAACGGGCTGGAAGGTCGGCTATGTCGCGGCGCCTGCGATGATGTCGCTCGAATTCCGCAAGGTCCACCAATACAACGTGTTCTCCGTGAACACGCCAATGCAGCACGGGATTGCCAGCTATATGGCCGATCCCGCGCCGTATGTCGGCCTGCCCGCCTTCTACCAGCGCAAACGCGACCTGTTCCGCCAAGGCCTGCAAGACACTCGCTTCGAGCTGCTTCCCGCGGACGGCACCTACTTCCAATGTGTGCGCTATGAACGCATTTCATCGCACTCGGAAGCAGACTTCGCGGAATGGCTGACCAGCGAGATCAAGGTGGCCGCCATCCCGGTATCGGCCTTTTACCGCGATGGCAAGGACTCGGGCATCGTGCGCTTCTGCTTTGCCAAGAAGGACGAGACGCTGGCGCTTGCTTTGGAGCGACTGGCGCGCGTGTAACACTAGGGGACATACAATGAACCGGTATCTCAACAGCTTGCAGGATCTTGACATGGAAGGCGGGACCCGGCTCGAGCCGCCACCGTCCGTGCTGCATGAACTTAACCTCGCCAACAAGCGCCTGGAAAAGCTGTTGGGGGATTTGCGCAACGAGCGCAATGCCGATGCCGACTTGCGCAATATCGCGCGTGAAGTGGTGCGTGCGGTCGAACTGAATCCCGAGATCGCCCTCGCCTGCCTGTTCCTGAACCAGATCGCCGGCACTTATGCGGTGCGCCACTGCATCGAGACCGCCATCGTCGTAATCCTGGTAGCGCGCGGCCTGGGGAAGGCCTCCGACGAGGTAATTTCCCTCACTGCGGCGGCGCTGACGATGAATGTGGGCATGCTGCGCCATCACGACAACTTCCAGTGCAAGCCGGGCACGCTGAACAGCGAAGAAATGGCGATCGTGCGCCGTCATCCGGAAGACAGCGCCGAGATGCTGAAGTATGCGGGCATCGAAGACGAGGAGTGGATTTCCTGCGTCCTGATGCACCATGAGAATGACGACGGCACCGGCTATCCGGCCGGCATGACGCGCGAACAGATCACCCACAACGCGCGCTTGCTAAGCCTGGCCGACCGCTATTGCGCCCGCGTTTCGGCACGCAACTACCGCTGCTCGATGCTACCCGACGAAGCACTCGAAAAGCTCCTGCATGACCCGCTGCACCCCGCCGATCCGGAATTGCAGGAACAATTCCACCGACAGGTCGGCAAATACCCGCCCGGCGTACTGGTGCGGCTGGCAAACGGCGAACTGGGCGTGGTGACCGCGCGTGACAGCGGCGATGGCGTGCTGGAAGTCCACTGCATGCGTGACGGCGCAGGCAAGACATTGCCGGCCTCAGTCCACCGCCGCACCGACCAGCCGGAATGCTCGATCATCGAAGCGCTCACCGAAGACCAGGCAGACCTGCGCTTCAGCATGAAGCAAATCTGGGGCGCGCAAGCCGCACTTTAATCTGACCTGCAGGGTCGCACCGGTCATGAGAATCAGGCGCTGGTGCTCTGCTCTAGTTAACCTGCTGCAGGCGGCGTTCAACGAAGGACTGTAATTCCGGCGCCAGTTGGCCGCTCTCGGCAGCGCGCTGGAACGCGGTTCTTGCTTCGGCGTTGCGCTTCTCGGCTTGCAGCGAGATCCCCAATCCCATCCACCATACCGCGTTGTCCGGCTGCAGTCGTACTGCAGCCTGGTAGTGCTCGATCGCATCGTTGTGACGGTTTGCGCGTTGCAGGACGCCGGCGATCAGGGCACGATATACCGCGTTCGATGCCGCGTATGGCAGGCTGCGTTGCAGCGTATCCAGTGCATCGCCGCCGTGTTCGAGCTGCAGGCGCGCGAGCAACATTGCCATGGCCGACTGTTCCGGATTCAACGCCAGGGCGCGTCGCAAATGGCGCATCGCATCGGCTTGCTGGCCAGTTTCAACCAGCACCCCGACCAGCGTTTCGCGCGCGGCCAGGTAGCGCGGGTCCACGTCGAGCGCTGCCTCCAGGTCCACGATTGCTTCCGCAACACGCCCGCGCGCGAGCTTGTCCTGGGCCCGCCTGAACACGGCCGTCGCAGATGCCTGGGCGCCTGTCTCCTGCGATGCAGGAGTCACCGCTCCGCCGGGATTCGCTGCTGCGCGCAGCGGCAAGGCACTCGCAGCCTTTTCAGCGCCGTCCTTCGTCCGGGCCGGCGCCTTGCCAGGCTTGGCGGCTTGGCGCGTCTCCTTAGCCGCGCCAGTTGCCCTGGCAGGCGCCGATTCAGATTGCGCCACAACACCCGCTGTGCCCGGTGGTGCGGGTGCCGGCGTCACCGCCGCCGCACTGGGGGCCGCTAGTTGCAAGCCATCGACCATCTGCTCCGGCGGCGTCGCCTGCGGCTTTTCCGCAACTTGCGCCTGCCGGATGGCGCCCGACGCTGGCGTCGTGGCCGCCACCGCCGGCGCGTTGCGCAGGTAACGCCAGCCGGCAAACGCGGCCACGCCCGCAACGGCAAGCACGCCCGCAACCGCCAGCATGGCAATGCGGTTTCGCGCGGTCGCGTTCGGGACCGCCCGCACGGCATTCGAAAGGCCACTCCCTTGCGGAGCGCCGCCCCTGGCGTCCAGGTCCTGCAGCATCTTGTTAATCAGGCTCATAAGCTCGTACGATAAGACAGCAATGCGCCCGCGGCAGCCAGTGCCAACAAGGCAAGCCCCGTGGCGAGCCACGGCCATGGGCGCCGGTTCGCTACTGCGGTATCCCTGGCAGCCAGTTTGACGTGATGCGTGTCGATGCGCTGGCGGCCTTGGCCGTATGCCACGAGCATGGCCTTGTGCGCGATGATATTGACCAGCCGCGGAATGCCGCGACTGGCCGCGAACAGCTTGCGCACCGCACCTTTACTGAAGAGGCGTGCGCCGGTAAAACCTGCCACCCGCAGCCGGTGCGCCAGGTAATACTCCATGTCGTCGCGCGTCAGGCCACCCAGGTCGTGCTGGAATGTGATGCGCTGCGCCAGCTGCCGGATCGACTGCGCCTGCAGATGCTCGTTGAGTTCCGGCTGGCCGAACAGGACGATCTGCAGCAGCTTGCGTTTTTCCGTTTCAAGGTTGGTCAGCAGGCGCAGCGCTTCCAGGCTTTCGCGCGGAATGGTTTGCGCCTCGTCGACGCACAGTACCACGCGCTTGCCTTGCGCTGCCAGCTCCAGCAAACGCGCAGTTAGCGCCTTCAACAGCTGGTGCTGGTCGACGTCGCTTGCCAGCGGCAATTCCAGTTCATCGGCCAGGGCCAGCATCAGGGCGCGCGGCTCCAGCAGCGGATTCGGCAAGTAGGCCGTGACGAAATCGTCGCCCAGCGTTTTCATGAACGTCCTGCACAGCAGGGTCTTTCCGGTGCCCACTTCGCCCGTGATCTTGATGAATCCCTCCCCGCTGCGCGCGGCAACAAGCAAGGTGTTCAATGCTTCCTGCGAGTGCGGGCTATTGAAGAAAAAGCTGGTGTCCGGCGTAATGCCGAACGGCGCCTCGCGCAAGCCGAAGTGGCTCTCGTACATGATCAGCGGCGCCCCGTCGTTTGCTTCGGATCCAAGAGCTCGATGCGGCGGCTGCTTTCCATCAGGTCCTGGCTCCAGTCGCTGGCTGTGTCGACAATGGTGGGCTTGATCAGGACCACCAGCTCGCGCTTCTGGATCGTGTCGGCAGTGCTGCGGAACAGTCCGCCAATCACGGGAATGCGGCCGGCCACCGGAACCTGCGAGCGGTCGGCACTGGTGGACTGGCGCATCAGTCCGCCGATCGCGACCACGCTGCCGTTCTCGCCGCGCACCATGCTGTCCATCTCCGACGTGGCCGATGCCGCCAACGGCAGGTTCAGGCTGCCGGCATTGCCCAGGTTGATATTCTTGTTCACTGTCGACACTTGGCTCACCGACGGGTGCACGTGCAGGATGATGTTGCCTTTTTCATCAATCTGCGGCGTGACGTCCAGCACCACGCCGGAGAAAAACGGTTGCAGCGTCACGTTCGGCGATACCGTGCCGTTGCCGGTCGCATTGGTATTGGTGGTCGTGCTGACCCCGGTGACGAAGAATTCGTCGGTGCCGATCTTCAGCACGGCTTTCTGGTTGTTCAGCGTGGCGATGCGCGGGCTGGACAGCACATGCACCGTGCCTTGCGATTCGAGGAAGGAAATCAGGGCGGCAAAATTGGAATTCTGGAACGCCAGTCCGAACAGCGTACCGGGCGCATTGGTGGCTGCCGCCAACCCGCTGCCTGGCGTGCCCAGCAAGCCGCCCGGCTGGCCCATCAGGGAAGTGGCGCCGTTGATGCGCGGGGCCAGCGCCGTACCCGGTCCAACCATGCCGGCCGAAATGCGGGAACCGAAGGCCGCCCAGTTGATGCCGGACTGCGCCTGCTCGCTCAGCTCGACTTCCAGGATTTTCGCCTCCAGGATCACCTGGCGCGCCACCGCCAGCTGGGTGGCCTGCAGGTAGCGGTCGACGTTGCGCAAATCTTCCGGCATGCCCCGGATCACCACCAGGCCCGATTGCGGGCTGATGACGACGGCACGCCCATCCTTGCCGGCGCCGACAATCGCTTCCAGCGACAGCTTCAGCTCGGCCCAGAAATCGGACTCGGAGCGCGTGGTGACATTGGCCGCTTCGTCCAGCACACTGGCATTGGGCGAATTCGGGTCGCCGTTATTGCTGTTGCGGTTCTGCCGATTGTTGTTGCCGGCGTCGCCGTTATTGTTGTTATTGTTGTTGTTCCCGGCATTCTGCACCGAGGTCGAGGTCACGCGCAGGTTCGACGAGCCGCGGCGCGATGCGGTCAGGTAATTGACCTGGAACATCCGGCTTTGCATGGTCAGGGGCCTGATCGAGATGCGCGTACCCTCGATCCGGTAGTCGTAGCCATACAGTTCGCGCACGGCCTCCAGCGCCTCCGCAATCGTCACATCCTTCAGGTTGGCCGTGATATTGCCGCTGACGTCCGGATGCACCAGCATGTTGTAGCGCGTGCCCACCACCAGGGAATTGAAGAACTGGCTGGCCGGGACCTCATTGAAGGCGACATTGAAGCGTTCCTCGAGCACCGGACGCGCTTTCGGCAGTTGCCCTGCCAATTGTTCGGCCGACGGCAGCAGCGCATCCGACACCTGGCGCGGCACCGGCGCCGCGGCCGCCGACTGCGCAGCGCTCTTCACTTCGTTGCTGATGGTGCTGTAAGTCTCGCGCATCGGCGTCTGGGTGCACGCCGCCAGCATCGCGAAGGCGCCGCTGCCCACCGCCAGCCGGCAAAGTTGTGAAGCTTTCGAGATGCTTGTTTTCTCTGTCATGGCTGTCGCGCCTTATCCTGTCCCGATGATACCAATTTCAGTACTTGTTTTTGTTTGCCGCGTTGCAGGACCACGGCACTCTCGCGCACCTCGACCAAAACGGCGCCGCCCACCTTCCCGCCCAGTGGGACAATGGTGCCGTCGATCACCGCCAGCCTGCGCCCGCCAGGGCGGCGCGCCACCAGCACCGATTGCAGCTGCGGGCCGGCGGCCGCTACCGCCACGGCCGGAGCGCCGCGCTCGCCTTGCGGCGCCAGCACTTCCGCCGGCGGCCGGGTCGGATCGGGCAGCGCGTTTTGCGCCGGCACCGGCAATGCTGCAACGGCCGCCAGGGCGGCCAGGATCTGTCTCATAGCTGCACCCAGGTTTCGTCAAGGCTCAATGTGTACACCGTCAATGTCAGGCTGGTTTCGGGATGCTTGATGACGCTCAGGCGCGCGCTGCCCCAGATCAGGCGCGGTGAAACCTGTTCCAGGGCTGCCATATAGTTCAGCAGGTCGGCATAGCTGCCCTGCACCACCAGCTCGACGCCGTGGCGGTACAGGATCGCAGACGCCTGGCTGGACGGCTGCGGCGCCGCGCCCGGCACAGCCGGGGCGGCCTGGTCGAACTGACCGTCGCGCAGGCCGCTGGCTGGCAAGGTCTTCATGCCCGTGACTTTCAGCCCGGGATGCCCGGCCAGCATTTGCTGCAGCAGCGGGACGATGCGTTGCGGCTGCACCATGCCCTGCTTGCGATTCAGCAGATCCTCGCTGGTGACGCGCGTTTCCTGCTGCACTGCGGCCAGGCGGCGCCGCATGGTGGCGTTCGGGTCCGATGCATAAGCCTTGAGCGTGGCGGCAACTTCCTTGTCCAATGCATCGGTCTGCGACTGGCCCTGCTGGATGGCGGCCTGCAGGGACTGGCGCTCCGCCAGCAAGGCCCCCCCCTTACCAAACCATGCCACAGCGGCGATCAGCACGATCCCCGCAGCGAACAGGGCCGCACGCTGCGGCAGCGGCAAGGCATCGATGCGTTGTTCCAATTTCAGCAGCGCGGCCTTCATGGAGTCGCCCCGCCTGGCGCCGCGGCCGTACTGTGCAGCCGGAATTCCAGGAAACGCACCGGCGCCGCAGCGGCCGGCGTGGCGGCCGCTGCCAGCGCGCTGGCCGCCGCACTGCCCGCTACCGCCGGCAGCGCGACTAGCGGGACCTGCCCTGTCGTTTCGGCGACTGGCGCCGGCAGCGCTGCGGGTCCCATTTCCAGGGTCTGGAAAGACTTGCCGCGCAGGACAGGTTCGCCGCCAAGACGCGACAAATAGGCCGGCACCAGTGCCGCCTGCAGCACCCGGCCCTGCATGCTGATGTCGCGCCGTTCGCCTTCCACCGCGACTTCCGTCAGCCACAAGCCGCTGACGCTCTGGCGTGCCAGGGCGCGAAAATATTCGGCGAAGCCCTGCGCCCCTTCGCCTTCGGCCTGGCGCAGCATCTGCATCGCCTGCTGCAGCGATCTGAGCCGCGCTTCCTTGCTGTCAAGCTCGGACTTCAGCAAAGGATCGCTGGGGCGCGGCGCAAACTCCACTGCCACCGCCTGCACCCGCGCCTGCCGTTCTTTCAAGCGGGCCTCCTGCAGCGATGCCTGATTGCGCAAGGGCTGCAATTGCCGGTCCGCCAACATCGTGATCGCGAAGGTGCCAGCCAGCATGACCAGCAGCGCGATCGCCATGCCGCGCGCGCCGAGGCTGTGGCGCTGCCGCATGAAGATCGGATTGAACAGGTTGATCTGCTGGCTCATAGTGCGGTCACTTCCTGGCGCAAGGCTGCGCCGAGGGCAAAGAAATCATGTGCCTGGCGTGCGCTGTCCAGCAATTCAGGCACGGCGGACAGATCGATAACATCTGCCAGGTTGCATTGCACCACCGGCATGTACAGATTCGACGACAGGTAATTCAGCAGCGACTCGCCGCAGCCGGGGGCCAGGGCCATCCGCGAAATCGAAACAAAGCCGAACTGCCGCTCGAAGTGGTCCAGCGAACGCTGGATCTCCAGCATCAGGCGGTCCAGGGCGGCAAGCCGGCGGTCGGCATCGGCCTCGTCCAGCAGGGCCGGCGTGACATCGATACGGCGCGCCAGGTACAGCTCCCCCTGGTAGGTGACAGTCAGCAGGCCGCCATGCGCGCCGATCGACAGCATGGCCAGCCCGCGCCCATCCTGTTCCAGCAAAGCCGACACGTTGCGCTGCGCGGTCTCGGGGATATCGATCACTTCCAGCTCAATGCCGGCGCCGAAGAACAGTTCCTGGCGCTGGCGAATCACGCTGTTGCGCGCAGCGACCACGAACATGCTGGGTGTGCGTCCGCTGGCGCGATCGGCCGGAATCGCCATCACGTCGAAGGTGGCATCGTCGATGTGGAAGTCCAGCATGTCCTTCATTCGCCAGCGCACGGCGGTCTTCAGTTCATCCTGGGGAACATTGGGCGCCTCAAGCGTCAACAGCTGGTAATCGCTGGGCTCGAGCAAAGTACTGCAGCGGAATCGGCCGGCATGGCTGGAACGGGCCGCGCGCGCCAAGGCGTCTTCCGCGCCAGGGCCTTGCAGGTCCGCTTCCACGCAGCCCAGCACGACAGGCGTGCTGGCGCCTTGCCGGCGTATCGTTGCCAAGGCCATACCCTGGGGCAAAGGCGCGAACACCAGCCAGGCGTCTTTTTCCTTTTTAGCTTTCGAGAAGAATCGCATTCGCCCCGTCTTCAATCTTTTAGTTGAAGAAACAAACGTAATTGTTTGATTAATATGCCATATATTGCCATCGTTCAGGCCCAGTGTCAGTACAATTCCCTTATATAGGTGACAGGTGTGTTGCGATAAATACCAAATGTCGCCCTACCCACCGTGCTGGGCAGCCATTCCGGCCCGAGCGCAGGATCGAAGTAATAATCCGCCGTGCCGTTGTTGCCCGCCCCCGGAGCCTTCAGCAGGAAGCGCGTCAGGCCGCTGCTGATGGAACGCAGCGCAGTCGACGTCGCGCCCAGCACCGCCTTGCAGCTGGCGCCGGACAGCAGGTTCTTCTTGCAGTTGGTAAATTTCAGCAAGGCGGGATTGACCACGTCGGCCATGGAATCGCCGGCGCTGGTGGCCCAGCGCGTGCCGTTCCAGTATTGCACGCGCGCGTTGACCGGCTGGTACTGCAGTTCCGAGCCGAACAGGTTGGGCAACTGCAGGCGGGCGTTGACCACCACCACTTGTCCCTCGACCAGCTCGCGCGCCGCATTGTAGCCATACAGCGAGCTGACGCCATCGGCATCAGTGGCGCGCACGTAGATAAGCACCGGCGCCTGGCGCCCGGCGCTGGCCGTGCCGGCGATCGAATACGGGTTGGCCAGCCGGTAGTCGAGCGGCAGCGACAAGGTGCCGTCGTCGTTGTCGAAGTCGAGGTCGCCGCTGTCTTTTACCATCGCTGCCTTCTTGTCGCGCCGCAGGGAATTGTCAGGCGCGCTGGCGCCGAAGACCAGCGCCGGGCACACGCCCCCGCTGGGCGGCGCGAGGGCCTGGTTGCCCGCGCCGCACAGGTACAGCGCCTTGGAGAATTCGCCGCGGTAGTTTTTCAGCAGGTTGCCCTCTACATCGTGCGCCGTGACCGTCGTGGCAAACGGCAGCGCGGAATACACCATGCCACTGGTGGCCGAGCACGGCACGTCGGACGGGCAAGGCAGGATGGGGCCGAGCGAATCCGGCGCTTCGAGTTTGGTATTGAAGTGGTCGGGCACGAAGCGTCCGATATTGGTGGTGGCCGGACTGATGCCCCCGCTGCCAAGATAGTCGTTGCCGGCCAGGGTCGCCCTCACGGTGACGATCCCCACTTCTGGATAATTGAAGGTGCCGCTTGAGCGGCCGAGCGAGAACGGATTGAGGCTGCCTTCGAGTGCCGGGCGCGCCACCATGTCGGCAAAGTTCAGGCCGTCGCTTGGATTCGGGTCGAAATCGACGCTGCGCGGAGACAGTTCGTTGCCGAAGTTCTGGGCAAAGTACTTGGTGCCGCTGATCTTGTCACGGGTGCGCACACCGACCCGTATCGTAAACGGCTCGCCGGCTGCAGCGAATCTGGCGCCTGCGGCGGTGCCGGCGCCCGGGTTGTCGGTGCGCGTTCCGTCTGCGGCGGTCTTGAACACCTCCATCTCCAGCATATACGGCCGCATGACCACCGGCCCGCTGGCCCCGGTCTTGCCGGTGGCATCCTGCATGAACAGCTTGATGCGCCCGACATCGAAGTAATTGAACGTCAGCGGGGCGCTGATGCTCGCCTGGTTGGCATCGACCACCAGGGCGCGATACGCCGACCATTGCGCGCCGCTCGGCGTGGCGCTGTTCTCCGCGCATTTCGGCAGCAGCGAGGCGCGGTCGGGAAAGGAAGCGAACTCCGACGTTCCTTTGACGGGGTTCTGGCAAGACATGCCAAAGCGCATCGACACTGCGGTAGGCAAAGTAGTGCTGGGCGCGGAGGGCACGCCGGAAGAATTCACCAGCGTGATATACACGGGGATGTCGTCGCCGGCGACCACGCTCTTCCAGTCGATGAACAGGCATTGGCCGGCGCTGCCGAATGCCAGCCCCTTGGTGCATTTCGATTGCGTAAATACATACGGCGCCACGTCCACCGAGGCGGTGTCGGTGGCGCTGTTGTTCGCCATCTGGTTATCGAATTCGCTGCCGCTGACGGTGACTGTGTTGCTGAGCGCATTGGTCACGGCGTTGACCATCACGGTCAGCTGCAGTGGCGGCGCGCTGGCGCCCACGTCCAGCGGCGTGTTGTAGTTGCAGGTGACTTTCTGGCCCGACTGGGCGCAGGTCCAGCCATCGCCGCCCGCATACACCAGGCTCACCTGCGCCGGCAGGGTGTCGACCACCTGCACCGTGCCGGGCTCCGCCGCGGGCCCATAGTTGGTCACGTTCACCGTGTACACCATGGTCTGGCCAAGCGTCGGCGCCTGGTCGCGGGAAATGGTGATGCCGAGGTCGGTCACTGGCGTATTCGGCACCGCGATGATCTCCGCACTCAGCAACACCAGGTCCTGGTCGGAGCGGTACACCGTGGCTGCGCTGGTCTGGCCGGACTGGATTATCGGACTGCTCACCGTGTACGAGTCGTAGTCAATGCCGTAGGATGCCGCATCGGTGCCGGCAATGGTGCTGACCGAGTTGAACTGGTTACCGGGTGGATTGACGCTATTCGACATCGAGTAGCCATTGAAAGTCAGGTATTCGCCGCTCGAGGTGCTGCTCAACGTGCCGTCGCCTTCCCAGGTGATGTGCGCCACGCGCCCGGTCTGGGTCGTCAGCGGCGGAATCTTGAAGTTCGACAGCGACAGGCTCACGCTGCTGTACTGGATATACTGGAAGCCCTCATAAATGTTCAGCACACGGAACGTTTCGCTCGGCAGTGAATAGACCACCACCATGGCCCAGCCGCCGACCACAGCCTGCACATCGCACCACTTCGACGAGTTGTTGACGGTTAAGCCGGAAAACGTATATTTGGCATTGCGTTTGGCGGTGACCTCGGCGGTAATATCGTAGGCGCCGCTGAAAAAATCGTAGCCCACCGTCGCGCTCTTGTACTGGCGCGAAGCGGGCGCGGTAATCGCCTTGCCTTCGAACACCACGCTATAGTCGGTTGTGGTACCGGATGCCGCCCAGTAGAGCTGGGCACTGAGGATCTTGGCCGTGGTCGGAATCCCGCTCAGGGTCACGTCGGTGGTTTCGCTGGCCGTGTAAATGCTGCAAGGATTGGTCGTGTTCGATGCCTTGCGCAGCGTCCTTTCCGCCCCGACGAAATTGACGTTGCCGGCAAAGCTCTTGAACAGCGAGATGGTGGTGTCCGCGTGCGCAGGCGCCACCGACGCCATCCAGATGGCGGCGGCCAGCAGCAAGCGGCAAAGGCGCAACAGCTTATACACGTCTTCAATCTCCGAAATCGACCTGGATGACCCGCTGCACGTAGTCGGAACTGTTGTTGGTATTCGGGCAGGCCCCTGCGGCAGGCTGGTTGCAGGCCACCGAGCGCATGCGATAGCGCTTGATCGCTCCAAGCAGCGTCGTGGTGCAAGTCACACTGACAGTATATTGGCTGAGGGTGGTGTTGGCCGGCATGGCGAAGCTGGAGGTGGACGAAGCCCCGCTCGCAGCCGGGCACAAAGCGCCGCTGCGCAACTGGCGGTGCAGCCCCCACTCCACCCCTGAACGGGCGGCCTGATACGCGCGCGTGCCCTGCACATCGAGCCCGAAGGCGGCCTGCTGGGTGGACGTGACGGTGACGATCGCCACAGCCAGGAAGGCCAGCACCACGACCAGGAAAATGGCCGCCACCAGGCTCACGCCGCGCTGCTGGGAATGGGGGCGCAGGTTGGTCATATCGGATTATCCACGTGGATCTGGTGGAACAGCTGCACCGCTTCGGCCGGCATGTCCGGCCGCGCCAGCGTCAGGCTGATGCCGAGCAGGCCGGAGCGGGTATTGGCAATATTCGCCTCATACGTGAAGCGGCAGGCCGTGACGTTGGTGGCCAGCACCGCCGAACGTGCGGCCGCTGCCGGCGGCGCATAGTCCCATTGCCGCAGCAGCTGGCGGTTGGCCAGGTCGCAAACGAATTTGACGGGTCCGCTCACCACCTGGAAGCGGCGCGCCGGCGAACTCAGGACCGCGGCTGTGGCGCCGGTGCTGGCAAAAGGATTGCTGGCCAGGGTCACGACATTGCCTGCCACGGCGCTGACCAGGGCGATATTGTCCCCGGCGTAGGCATCCGCGCGGTCGATGCCGGGTCCCAGGTTATACACCACGATCGAATCGGTTCCCGCCACGATCCCCGGCGACGGCATCTCGCCGACCACGGTAAAAGTACGCTTCGAGCTGTCGCTGAAATCGAGGTAGCCGGCGCCCTCGTCATCTTCCTCCGCAAGATAGCGCCCGCCGGACTTGGTGGGAAAGAACTCCACTGTGGTCCCGCCAGCGCTGACCCGCGCGCTATTGGGCAAGGCCCTGCGCACTTCGCGCGCAATGCGCCGCACTGCAATGTCGGCGGCGTCGCTCAACTCGGCGCGCGCGGCACTGTCGACATAGGCCTGCACCGGCGCACGCAGGAAGACAGCCGCCATGCCGGCCAAGACGCCGGTCAGGACGATCACCACGATCATCTCGATCAAGGTAAAGCCCCGCGCCCGCTTCATTGCGCCACCTGCGGCGAGTGGCGGGTGCGGTAGGTGTCGAGCTCGACGAAGTCGTTGGCCAGCGGCCCGTGCGTCACGCGCACCGTCAGCCGCAGCACTTCCTGCGTCGCCACGGCAGCGCTCGACGTGATTCCGTTCAGCGGCTCGGCACGCAGGGTCAGCGTGGCCGCGTAACCGCTCACGCCCAGCTCATTGCCGGCGGCATCGACCAGTTTTCCTGCCGCGTTATTGAAGGCGGCT
This sequence comes from Pseudoduganella sp., assembly GCA_039593645.1. Classification (GTDB taxonomy): domain Bacteria; phylum Pseudomonadota; class Gammaproteobacteria; order Burkholderiales; family Burkholderiaceae_D; genus Rugamonas. The sequence goes on along the minus strand of JBCNOX010000033.1, from coordinate 4,888 downwards.
TGCGGCACGCCCAGGCTGGTCACATAGTCGTTGATGTTGTCGTATGGCCGCGCGTTGCCGGCGGCGCTCTCGGGACCGACTGCCTCGGGCGTGACACAGTTGGCCGGCGCCGCCGGGTTTTCCGTGGTGTCGCTCGGTTCGCAGAACGTGAACGCCGCCAGCTGGACTTCTTCCAGCAAGCCTTCCGCGATCAGCAGCGCCTGCTTGCGGCGCAGCGGGTCGGCACTGGCATTGCTGGTATTGGCCAGCGTGCGCAGGATGGCGGCAGCCGCGATGCCAACGATGATGATGAACAGGATCAGTTCGATGAATGTCAGGCCCGACTGGCGCTGGCGACTAATAGACATAGCCGGTTTCCCATTGCACCCTGACCGCTTCCTGAACGCTGCCGCCCTTCACCTGAAGGTTGAGGGAGCTGAACTCGGCCCCGGATGACAGCTGCGGTTTGCCGGCGGCGTCAAAATAGAAATGGTTGTTTGCCGCGCCGGCCGGCGACAGCCCCAGGGTTACGCTGGCCGGCGGCGCAACGCACGCCCATGAGCGGTCGGCGCCGCATTGGCCGCCGCTGAAACTGTTGCCGCCGCCCGGATCGCGAACATGGTTTGCAGCGCTGCAATTGGCGGCAAAACAAAGCGCCACGCTGGTGTTGTCCAGGTAGACGAACACCGGCCGGTTTTGCGCGATGGCCAGCTGCTGGCCATAGCGCAGCGTTGCCCTGAGCTGCGCGGCAAAGCCAGCCGCATCATAGTCGCCGCGCACAAAGAAGCGGCTGAGCACCACTGCCGACAGGATGCCGACAACCACCAGCACAATGATCAGTTCGACCATTGTGAAGCCGCGGCCAGGCGAGGCTCCGCCGGTTGCCATCGCTCCGTCTGGGTGCCAGGTCGCTTAGCAGCCGGTGGTCACCGTGGTGATAGCTGGCGTCACCACCGGCGGGCCGGCCTGAGCCGCAGCGTACTTGACGTAGCAAGTGGCACCTCTGGTGGAGTTGGACACGCTGTTCGGCACGAATGCGATTTCGGTGGCAGACGTGGCAGGACCGTTGCCCACTGCCGAGCCAGGCGCGATGGTCTTGTAGTCGGCGCTGCTGATACCGGCCATGTCGGCGATCTGGGTGCCGGTGACCGTTGGATAACCCATCGCATCGACAGCGACCGTCATGCCTTCCATCTGGACCGGACTCGATTGCGAGATCAGCCAACGGCTGTGCACCATCGAAGTGGCGGCATTCAGCGAACCCCGTACCGCTGCGACACTCGCAGCGCGCGCTTCGCTGCCGACGTCCATGAAGCGCGGCAGCGCAGTCGCGGCCAGGATGCCGAGAATCACGATCACCACGATCAATTCGATCAGGGTAAAACCTGCTTGCGTGCGCGGAATTGAGTCAGAAAACTTTTTCATCACTTCTCCCCATGGGTTCACAATCAAATCGGACAGCGTCGTGGCTAGTCTTTTAGTTGATTCAGAACAACTCCAGCATTGTCGGCGGGCCGCTCTGAAGGGCTGGCGGGTCGTTCGGGCAGCCGCCGCAATTCTAGCTTGAAATAAATCATTTGTTGTTGCTTCAACGAAGATTTCTTTGGAGCAAGCAACACATAGACCAGCTCTCTTTTTTGTCTGTCGAAAAACCACGTCCCCGGTCGGGCCGGAGCGCTATCGATGTTTGCGAATTCGCCAGCATAATTAGCCGGTTTCACCGCCAGCAATTGCATGGGATTGCTGCCCGCGAGAGCACCGGCCGCTGCGCTTGATCTTAGGCGATGCAATTCGACGGCGGCGCGCAGTTGTGACAATGTGACCTCGATGGCACGTTCCTCGGCACTTTTAGTGTAAAACGGAATCTTGCCGAGGAAAACTGCGAGTAGCACCAAACCAACGATCAGCCACACCAATCCTTCGAACCGCCGCAACCTGCCCGGTATGCTCATTTTTTGAAAGCGACCTTGCCCAGGTCCCAGATCGGCAGGAATACGCCGAGCGCGAGAATCATCACCATGATGCCCAGGAACGTGATCAGGATCGGCTCGATCTGGGCCGACAGGGTCTTCAGTTCATAGTCAACCTCGCGCTCGTACATGGACGCGATCTCTTCCATCAAATCATCCAGCGAGCCGGTTTCCTCTCCGACGGCAATCATTTGCAGCACCACGGGCGTGAAAACGTTCGCCGCCACGGCAGTGCGCAGAATGCTCTCGCCACGCTCTACCCCGTCGCGCATCTGCTCGACGCGGGCCGCCAGGTAAGCGTTGTCGACCGTCTGCGACACTACGGTCAGCGCCTGCACGATCGGCACGCCGCTGCGGGCCGACAGCGAAAAGCTTCGGGCGAAGCGCGACATCGTCCCCTTGTGGATGATCTTGCCGGCAATCGGCAAGCGCAGCTTCCACCGGTCCCATCGGTACCGCCCTGCTTCAGTCGCGATCCACGAGCGCCATCCAAAGGCGGCAACCACCAGCAACCCTGCGAACAAAGTCCAGTACTTGACGGTGAAGTTCGAAGTCGCCAGCAGAATGCGCGTCATCAGCGGCAGATCCGCGTTCAGGCTGCGAAATACCCCTTCGAATGCGGGAATCACCCACATGTTGATGACGACCATCGCTATCGCCATCGCGAGCATCACGAAGGTCGGATAGCGCAGTGCCGTGCGCACGCGCTCCTTCATATCGCGTTCGAACTCGAGGTGGTCGAACAGGCGCAGGAAGACTTCGTCCAGCCGCCCGGTCATTTCACCGACCCGTATCATCGACAGGTAAAACGGCGTGAACGCTTCCGGGTGGCGGCGCATGGATGCCGACAGCTCACGGCCGGCATCGAGCGACTCGCGCAAGTCAGCGATCACGCGGGCAAACGCCTTGCTGATGGCCGATTCCTGCAGCCCGCCGAGGCCGCGCATGATGGGAACACCCGATTTCAGCAAGGTATGCATCTGCCGGCTGAACAACTGCACGTCCATCGAATTGACGCTTTTTTCAGTCAGCTTTTCCCACAGCTGGCTCCAGGCGGATTTGCCGGGCGCGCGGTCGGTTGTCTCGGTAATTTCGACCGGGGTCACGCCGGTTGCAAACAGTTGGTCGGCAACGGCCCCGCTGTCAGCTCCCTCCAGCACGCCCGCCAGCAGTTCACCGCGGCCATTGCGGCCTTTGTATGCGAAATAAGGCAAATTCAATCCTCTAGCTGGTTACTGATACGCATTGCCTCCGAGACGGTAGTTCGCCCCTGCACCACGAGTTGGACCGCCTGGCGCCGCAACGTCTGCCCCGCCATCTGTTGCGCCGCCGCCTTCAGGAACGTGGCGGGATCGGGATCATTGGCGGCGTCCACCACCGACTGGGTCATCTCCAGCAGCTCGTATACGCCAACCCTGCCTCGGTAGCCCAGCCCATTGCAATGCGAGCATCCCTTGCCGTAGAAATAAGTGCCCATGTCGACCTTGTCCTTCAGCTCCAGGCTAAGCCACTCATGTTCGCTTGGCGTCAGCGTGTACGGCGTGGTACAGGACTCGCAGATCACGCGCACCAGGCGCTGCGCCAGCACAGCCTGCAGCGAGCTGCCCACCATGTAGCGCGGCACGCCCATGTCCATCAGGCGCAGCGGCGTGCTGGCGGCATCGTTGGTGTGCAGCGTCGACAGCACCAGGTGGCCCGTCATGGCGGCGCGCAGGCCGATCTGCGCGGTCTCCTGGTCGCGCATCTCGCCGACCAGCACGATGTCCGGGTCCTGGCGCAGTGCGGAGCGCAGCACGCGCGCAAAATCCAGTTCGATCTTTTCATTGACCTGCACCTGGTTGATGCCGGCCAGGCGATATTCAACCGGGTCTTCGACGGTGATCAGTTTCTTCTCCATCGAATTCAGCTCGGCCAGCGCGCAATACAGCGTCGTGGTCTTGCCGCTGCCGGTCGGTCCGGTCACCAGCACCAGGCCGTTCGGGCGCGCCACGATCGCGCGGAAGCGGTCCAGCAGGGGCTTGGGCATGCCGATCGCATCGAGGCGCAGCGTCATGCCGCTCTGGTTCAGCAGACGCATCACGATGGATTCGCCGTACTGCGTCGGCATGGTGGAGATACGCACGTCGATGCGGGCGTTCTTGACGCGCACGGCGAAGCGGCCATCCTGCGGCAGGCGTTTTTCAGAGATATCGAGGTCGGACATCAGCTTGAGGCGCAGCGCCAGCGCCGGCGCAATCTTGATATCGGCTTCGGTCTGCAGGTGCAGCACGCCGTCGATGCGGAAACGGATTTGCAGCCGGCCTTCCTGCGGCTCGATGTGGATGTCCGAGGCACGCACCTGTGCCGCATCGTCGAACAGGGATTGCAGCAGCTTGACCACCGGCGCTTCTTCCAGCCCCGGGTTGGCCGCGGCAAGCGCGCCAAAGTCGACCGAACCCTCGCCCATCTCCTGTTCCAGCTCGCGCGCCAGGCCGGAGATATCTTCCGTGCGGCGGTAGATGCGGTCGATCGCGGCCAGCACTTCGGTCTCGTTGACCACGGCCAGTTCGATGGTCTGCTTCAGCAGCCGTGAAATTTCATCGTAGGCAAACAGGTCGGTCGGATCGGACAGGCCGACCAGCATGGTGCCCTTGCGGTCTTCCAGTACCAGCGCACGGAAGCGGCGCGCCTGGGTTTCCGGCAGCAGCCGCACCAGGTCGGAACTGATCTGGTAAAACTTGAGGTTGATATACGGGATATTGAGCTGGCGCGCCAGGGCGCCTGAAATCTGTTCTTCGGTGACAAAGCCGTGTTCCACGAACACCCGCCCCAGTTTGCGGCCGCTGCGCTTTTGCTCCGCCAGCGCCATGCCCAACTGTTCTTCCGACAGCAGTTTTTGCTGCACCAGGATTTCACCCAAACGAACCTTTTCCGGCCTCGTCATTCCGCGTCCCCGAATC
>JBCNOX010000329.1:0-6100 GCA_039593645.1 Pseudoduganella sp. | reverse complement strand
CAGGCGGGCAATGCCGCCAAAACGGCGGTCAAAATCGATATCTTCCAGAACTGGATCAACTATTTGCGGGGAATTCATCCCGTCATTTTACCGGAGCCGGGCTACAATGTTTTCTCTTGCCAAGTTCCTCAGACCCCACCATGAGCAATTCCTTGATCGATACCGCCCCCGGCTACGACCAGCCGATCGCCGTCCTGAAGCACTGCCACGACAAAATCCGCAAGCAATTGCAAACCCTGCAAAACCTGCTGAGCCACCTGCCACAGCACGGCGCAGACGCTGCCGCCCAGCAAGCCGCGCAAGCCGTTCAGAAATACTTCAACAAAGCGGCTCACCTGCACCATGCCGATGAGGAAAACGACCTGTTCCCCCTGCTGACTGCAGCCGCCCAAGGCGAGGATGCGGCCCTGCTGGCCAAGCTGGGCCCGCAAATCCTCGCACAGCATCAGCAAATGGATCAGGACTGGGATATACTCAATTCGCAACTTGATAAGATTGCCAACGGTTCCAGCGCGGCCTTGAATACCGCCGACGTAGAACGCTTCGTGCAGGCCTACACCTCGCATATGGAAACCGAAGAGGCGCATATCGCGCCCATGGCCAAACGGATACTCAATCCCGCCCAGATGACCATCCTGGGCGAGGCCATGCAGCAGCGCCGCGGCATCCTGCCGGCGGCCATCGCCGGCGGAATCGCCCTGGCGGACCTGCGCATGGATTATGGTCGCGCCAGCCTGTCGGAAGCTGACACCCTGGCCGACCCGATTGCGCAATTTGCCAAGTGGTTCAATGAAGCCATGAAGGCGCAGGTGAACGAGCCCAACGCGATGAGCGTGGCCACGGTCGGCAGGAATGGCCGCCCCAGTTCGCGCATCGTGCTGATCAAGCAGTACGACGAGCGCGGCTTCACCTGGTACACCAATTACGAGAGCCAGAAAGGCCAGCAGCTCGCGGAAAACCCGCACGCGGCAATCCTGTTCTTCTGGCCTGAACTCGAGCGCCAGGTGCGGATCGAAGGCCGCGTCGAGAAAACTTCCGCCGAAGAGAGCGACAAGTATTTCTACAGCCGCCCGGTAAAGAGCCAGCTGGCGGCGATTGCTTCACAGCAAAGCCGACCGATCGGCAGCCGCGAAGCAATGGAAGAGAATTATGCCGCCGTCGAGGCGGCCAGCGGCGAAAAGCCGCAACGGCCTGCGCACTGGGGCGGTTACCGCTTGGTGCCGGACCGCGTAGAGTTCTGGCAGGGGCGCGCCTCGCGTTTCCACGACAGGATAGTCTATGACTTGCAGGACGGAAGCTGGCGTAAGGAACGCATCCAGCCCTGACCGTCCTCTCACAGGAAGGGGCAGGCGCATGTTCGTTCAAAACCGCATCAATAGCTGGATCAGCAGCATTGCCCCGCAAGTCGCCCTGCCCCTGAGAATAGAGCTGTGGAATGGCCGCAGTTTCGACTTCTCGCAGGAAGCGCCGCGCGTGACGATCCGCGTTCCCAGCCCGTCCGCGGCGCGCTACCTGCTCAAACCCTCACTGTCCAGCCTGGGCACGGCGTATGTCGAAGGCGCCATCGAGGTGACCGGGCGCGCGGTCGACATGATCAAGGTGGTCAACGCGCTGGCACGCAGTTCGTTGAAAGACAGCGGCAGCCTGGCCCGCATCGCGCGAACCTTCCACCACAACCGCAAGGGCGACGCGGAGGCAATCCGCTACCACTACGACGTATCCAACGAGTTTTACCAGCAGTTCCTCGATCCGAACATGGTGTATTCCTGCGCCTATTTCGAAAATGGCGACGAGGACCTGGCCACCGCGCAAATCAAGAAGATCGACCACATCCTGGCCAAGATCCGGCTCCAGCCCGGGCAGACGCTGCTCGATATCGGCTGCGGCTGGGGCGCACTGGTGATCCGCGCTGCGCAGAAGTACGGTGTGCGCTGCGTCGGCATCACGCTGAGCGAGAACCAGCATGCGCTGGCGCAGGAACGGGTGTGCGCCGCCGGGCTGACCGACCTGGTTGAAATCCGGCTGCAGGATTACCGCGACGTGCGCGGCCAGTTCGACCGCATCACCAGCGTAGGCATGTTCGAGCACGTAGGCGTGAAACACCTTGTGGAATACTTCGGAATTATCAACAAGCTGCTGGCCGACGATGGCCTGGTAATGAACCACGGGATCACCTCCACTGATCCAGACAACGGTGAAACGCCTTACGGTGGCGGCGAATTCATCGAGAAGTACGTCTTCCCCCATGGCGAACTGGCGCACATTGGCCAGGTGCTGCGCGCCATGCAGGAGGGCCAGCTCGAAGCCTACGACGTGGAAAACCTGCGCCGCCACTACGCCCGTACCTGCGCCATCTGGACCGAGAATTTCGAAGACCACGAAGACAAGGTGCGCGAACTGGCGGGCGACAAGCGCTTCCGCATCTGGCACGTCTACCTCGCCGGCTGCGCCTATGCCTTCGACCAGGACTGGATCAGCCTTTACCAGATCGTCTGCGGCAAGGCGGGACGGCATCCTTCTACCCTGCCCTGGTCACGACGCTATATGTATGCCCAACACTGAATACTTTGAAGGTGGCTGCCTGTGCGGCGCCATTCGCTACCGCGCGACTTCGCAACCGCTGCGTGGCGTTATCTGCCATTGTGAAATGTGCCGCAAGCACTCGGGGGCGCCTGCTCTTGCGTTTGTCCATTTCCCGAAGGCTGCATTTTCATGGCTGCACGCGGAACCGGCCTGGTACCGTTCATCGCCTTTCGCGGAACGCGGCTTCTGCCCGAACTGCGGCAGCACCATTGGCATGCGCGAAGAAGTCCTTGCCGACCGTGTGCAGGTATGTGCCGGCAGTCTCGATGAGCCGGGCCGCGCCGAGATCCAGGACCATGTCTGGACGTCGTCGCAAGTGCCCTGGTTCGATATCAAGGATGAATTGCCGCGCTTTGCCGGGAGCAGTTCGGCTGTGCCATCAAAAGCGGAAGATTAATAGTGTTTACGCTATCGATTTCATAACAACAATCAATTAGATCAATCGCAACCCTTGCTTTAGCCTAAGGTTTCCCCGACAACAACAAGGAGAAACCGCGATGAGCAATCGTAAACTCGCCCTGCTGGCCATGCTGGCGGGCCTGCTTCCCCTGTTCGAACCGCAGCTCGCCTACGCTGCCGACAAGGTAGCCGGCGGGCAGGACTGGTGGCCCGAGAAACTGGACCTCCAACCGCTGCGCCAGCATTCCGCCGAATCCAACCCTTACGGCGCCAACTTCAACTACGCCAAGGAATTCCAGAGCCTCGACCTGAAGGCAGTCAAGAAAGACATCAACGCCATCCTCACCAGTTCCCAGCCCTGGTGGCCTGCCGACTACGGCAACTACGGTCCCTTCTTCATCCGCATGGCCTGGCACAGCGCCGGCACCTACCGCGTCGGCGATGGCCGCGGTGGCGCAGCCAGCGGGCAGCAGCGCTTCGAACCGCTGAACAGCTGGCCCGACAACGTCAGCCTCGATAAGGCCCGGCGCTTGCTGTGGCCCGTCAAACAGAAATACGGCCGCAAGATTTCCTGGGCCGACCTGATGGTCCTGGCCGGCAATGTGGCGATGGAAAACATGGGCTTCAAGACCATCGGCTTCGCTGGCGGACGCACCGATGCCTGGGAAGCCGACAAAGTATTCTGGGGCGCTGAAAACAAGTGGCTTGGCGCCGACCGTTTCAGCGGCAAGCGTGAGCTGAAGGGCGCGCTGGCCGCGACCCAGATGGGCCTGATTTATGTGAATCCTGAGGGACCGGAAGGCAAGCCTGATCCAATCGCCGCCGCAGCCGATATTCGCCAGGCCTTTGGCCGCATGGCAATGGACGATGAGGAAATCGTCGCCCTGATCGCCGGCGGCCACACCTTCGGCAAGGCGCACGGTGCGCACAAACCCGAGGAATGCGTGGGCGCCGATCCTGCCGGCGCCGCGATGGAGCAGCAAGGGTGAACTGAAATGGAAAGCGACGCCGGTGGACCTGGTGTTCGGTTCGAATTCCGAACTGCGCGCCGTGGCCGAAGTCTATGCCGCCAACGATAGTCGTGATAAATTCGTCAAGGACTTCGTGGCCGCCTGGAACAAGGTCATGAACCTGGACCGCTTCGACTAACACTCAGGGGCCCTGCGGGGCCCCTACCTACACACAGGGCTGGAACACTGGACATCCACATTCTCTCACTGTCCAAAGACCATGCAACGCAATACCGCGAACTGATGCTGCACGGCTTTGAACACGAACCGGACGCATTCACCTCAACGCGGGCAGAACGCGCTGCCCTGCCGTTCTCCTGGTGGGAACAGCGCATCGACGATCCACTGCAGAACAGCATTGTGTTCGGCGCTATCACCGGTGGGAAGCTGGTGGGCTCCGTAGGCCTGGAGTTTTCAGTCCGTTCCAAAACCAGCCACAAGGCGCATCTGATCGCCATGTACACGCTGCCCGAATGGCGTGGCAAAGGCATCGGCCGCAAACTGCTCGGGGCTGCGATCGCCTACGCGCGGCGCAGGGCGGGAGTCGAAGTCATTACGCTGACAGTCACCGAAGGCAACCAACCGGCAACCGCCCTTTATCAAGCCGCCGGCTTCCGCAGCTTCGGGCTTGAACCAATGGCGATACGGACCAGCAATGGCTACAAAGCCAAGGTGCATATGTGGCTGCATTTGGCGGGCCAACCGCATGTTCCTGGCGCGACAATTCTTTGATAGACTCATCATTCGTTCGACTCCAGGGGGGTACGTATCATGCCGGGACTCACTACTGCGCAATGGAACGTCGTACAGACTCACGCTGAACTGGCCCGCATCAACACGGTGATGAATGTCTGGACGATGCGGTCGAAGATCAAGGCCGCCCTGACAGCCAATAACCTGCTGGACGACGACAATGTCGCAGACGTGGCGCGACGCCTCGGCCTTGATATCGGGGACTTGCAGCCCTGGGCAGTGGTGGGCGCGCCAGTGGACCGCAACAACCGCTATGAGCTTGATGTGCGCCGCACCTTCCGCATGTCGAGCGGCGCGGTGCACGAGGGATTCGTAACCAAAATCCTCAATTGCAGCAAGCGGCACCTGAAAGACGAGTACTACATTGCCTACGATGAAGCCGTGTATGGCAGCAATGTACTCAATACCATCGCGTATTGCTCGACCCGGGATTTCCTCAACGGCTTCGCCTACTTTGGCGAGCAAATCGCTAACTACCTCAATACCTGGGAGCGACAGCGCGTCACAGACCCGTATGGACGTGGCCGCACCCAGCCGCGCTACGACGCCATGGCCCGTTACGCGCCGCGCAATGGTGAGCCGGAATTCCAGTCCGACAGCGGAGTGGGCAGCGATGTGCACTGCTATTGCATTGCGACGCCCGGGGCGGCCGTCACCCTCACCCATCAGACGCACGTCGACCTCAAGCAAGTGCTGCGCGGAGTCTATGGGCCTGGTACCAAGACCACCAGCAGGGCGGCATGGGGCCGCATCTCGGCCCAGGCCGATGTACAGGAAGTCATTCCCGCATATGAACGGCAGTCGTTCGAGCGGGCGCTGGCCTGACGAAGAGACGGGAGCGCGGGCCGCTGGCGATGCCTGGGCCCGCGCGATGCGCCTTAGTTGATGGTGAAGTTGGCGTTCGACACGTCAAAGAACACATTCCCCACCGCTTCCACCTTGATACGCGCTGCGGTAGTCGAAACGGCCGGCAGCGTTACCACCTTGCTGCCATTGTTTGGCGTGCTGGCCGCAAGCACATGAGGGAATGTCAGGCCGCCATCCGTCGACAGGCTGATTTTGACATTGGCCGTATTCACCGGCGCCGCAGCCGTATTGGCCACATTCCAGGTCACGTTCAACTGCGAACCGCGCGCCACCGATACGGCGGTATTCGGAGCAGTTACCAGGAATGGCCCCGCTCCCGTTGCCAGCACCAGTGCCGTCGCCGCGCTACCCACGCCACCATGGCCGTCGCGCGCCGTCAGGCGGAAGTTCAGCGTCGCCGGCCGCGCATTGACCTTGCCGTATCCGGTGTAGCTGGCGGTCGGCAGGAACTCCGAATAGCAGGCGATATTGGCTGCGGTCGGCGGCGA
>JBCNOX010000328.1:0-6119 GCA_039593645.1 Pseudoduganella sp. | reverse complement strand
ACCGATTTCAGTTATGACTTCGCCGATTTGTCCTTTACTCCGGCGAAAAAATGACAAAATTGGGACAATATTGAAACGAAGTGTGAGATTCTTTCATGTGCGTTTGCAGCATAATATCGCTAGTTTGTGCACATGGGAGAATGAATGACTAGTCTTATCGTTTCAATTGCCGTCGTCCTGGGCGGCCTGTTCGTTGCCGGCTATGGCTTTGTTACCTTGATGAGCCGCCTGCAGTCCCGCTAGGAAGTTCCAGCTCAAATACCTTGCGCTTGCGTGCCCCGATCTCCGCCAGGGCGCGCTGGAAGGCCGGATAACCGTTCAAGAGCTTGTCGAAACTGCCATCGGCCTGGGCAAGTTTCAACCCTTTCTCCACTCGCGCTGCCATTGCCTTGTTGTCCTTGCTGACAAAGAAGTAGAACGGCACGCGATAATGCAGGAAGATGGTCGGCTCGACCATCAGTCCATTCTTGCCGTACACCTTTTCCTCCGCCCACGCTTCGTGCACGCCGCGCGGCATGTAATCGAAGCGCCTGGCTTTGAGCATCGGGAACAGGGAACTGTAATTCACCGTCGTTTCAACCGGCAGGCCGTTGTGGCGCAGCACGTCCACGGAAGGCCAGTTGACGCCTGCGCCGGCGGTCAGCTTGCGCAGGTCGTCCAGCGTGCGGATGTCGCGGAAGCGCGCCTCATCTTCCTTGCGGATCATGAAAACCCGGTAGTCGTTCAAGTCGCGCACCAGCGATATGCGGATCGGCAGCAGGTCGCGTTCGCGCTCGGCGTTGGTACCGTCCCACATGATGTTGATCACGCCATTGCGTTTCAGTTCCAGCGCGCGGCGTGGGCTGGTCAGTTCGTGGGGATAGAACTGGATGGCGAAGGGCCCTTCCGTTTTCTCCAGCGCGAGGCGCAGCAAGCGGTGGAAGTAGGTAACCTGAACTTCGGAGCCTGGGGTGGCCGAGGGCAGGACGAAGCGCATGAGCGGCGCGTTGGCGGCATCGCCAGCGTGTGCCAGGGTGGATGCCGCCGCCAGCAGCAGGCCGGCGGCAGCGCGTTGCAGCTCTTTTAGCACTTACTGTTGCGGTTTCACGAACTTCAGCGTCATGCGGTCGCTCTCGCCGATGGCGGCGTACTTGGCACGGTCCTTGTCCTTGTTGGTGAAGGTCGGCGGCAGGGCCCATACGCCGTTCTCGTGGTTGGCTTCGTCATTGGCATTGGCGTTCACCTCGGACTTGGCGACCAGCTTGAAGCCGGCCTGCTCGGCCATCTTGATCACATAGGCCTCGTGCATGTAGCCGGTGCTGGCCTTGGCATCCTGGGTCATCGAAGCTGGCAGGCGGTGCTCTTCCACGCCGAAGATGCCACCCGGTTTCAGGGTGTCGTAAATGCTGGCCATCAGCTTCTTCATGTTCTCGTCGCCGGTGCCGATCCAGTTGTGGATGTTGCGGAAGGTGAGCACCATGTCGGCGCTGCCTTTCGGTGCGTAGGCGTACACCCCGTTGGCTGGCTCGAAGGCGCCCAGCACCACCTTGTCGCGGCCCGGCTGCCTGGCCAGGAATTCCTGGAAGCGTTCGGCCGACTTGCGCACCCGTTCATCGGCCGATTGCGGGCTGGAGCCGGCGGTAATCAGCTTGCCCTGGTCGCGCAGGTAGGGCGCCAGGATCTCGGTGTACCAGCCGCCGCCCGGCGACAGTTCGACCACGGTCATGTTCGGCTTGATGCCGAAGAAGGTCAGGGTTTCGTATGGGTGGCGGTATTGGTCGCGCTTGAGGTTGTCCGCGTTGCGGGTCGGGCTGGCAATGGCAGCTTTCAAGGCAGGATCTGCCAAAGCAACGCCGGAAAAGCTGGTGAAGCCTACGGCCAGCAGGCCGGCCAGGACATACTTTTTCATTCAGGAGTCTCCTCTTTTCGTTGGGCAGGCGACGCAGCGGCTCCGGTCGCCCGGGCCTTGATGATCATGCAAGCTGGCCGCCCGGTCAAGTGTCCGCGCGGACGGTGCGCGGACACCGTCCGGACACTTTCTGCGGATATGTTTCAGCTTTGTACAAGCTTTACACAATGGCATAAAAATTGCGTACGATCTGACTTCTGCAAGCTGTCTTAGGTAAAACGATAACCCTGGAGAGACTATGGAACGACGTGCATTCCTCAACATGAGCGGCGGTGCAATGGCTGCCATGATGATGCCTTTTGGCCGCGCCATTGCGGCCGACGAGCTGATTAAGCCGGTCGAAGTGAAGTTCAAGAAGATGCTGGCAGATACCGCGCTGACCGCGGCCACCCAGGCCGGCGCCAGCTACTGCGACGTGCGCATTGGCCGCTACCTGAACCAGTTCATCACCACCCGTGACCTGAACATCGAAAACGTCACCAATACCGAGTCGGCCGGCGTCGGCGTGCGCGTGATCGCCAACGGCGCCTATGGCTTTGCCGCCACCAGCGATATGTCGCCGGACGGGGTGGCCGGTGCGGCGCGCCAGGCGGTCGCCGTCGCCAAGGCCAATTCCAAGCTGCAGGCGGCGGGCATCCAGCTGGCGCCGACGCCGGGCGTGGGCGAGGTGTCCTGGGCCACCCCGATCAGGAAAGACTGGCGCACGGTGCCGATCAAGGAAAAGGCCGACCTGCTGATCACCGCCAACAAGGGCGCGCTGGAAGCCGGCGCCTCCTTCATCCAGTCCTTGCTGTTCCAGGTCAACCAGCAGAAGTACTTCGCTTCCACCGACGGTTCCTACATCGACCAGGACCTGCATCGCCTGTGGGTGCCGTTCTTCGCCACCGCCGTCGACAAGTCGACCGGCAAGTTCCGTAGCCGCTCCGACCTGGGCACCCCGGTCGGCATGGGTTACGAATACCTGGATGGCCGCAAGGAAGACAAGATCAAGGCGGCAGGCGGCGTCGCCACCCTGTACAACCGTACCTACGACCTGGTCGAAGACGCCAAGGCCGCCGGCCGCCAGGCCAAGGAAAAGCTGACCGCCAAGTCGGTCGAGCCGGGCAAGTACGACCTGGTGCTGTCGCCTGAACATATGTGGCTGACCATCCACGAATCCGTCGGCCACCCGACTGAGCTGGATCGCGTGCTGGGCTACGAGGCCAATTTCGCCGGCACTTCCTTCGCCACGCTGGACAAACAGCAGTCGAAGAAGTTCAAGTACGGCTCCGACCTGGTCAACATCGAAGCCGACAAGACCATCCCCGGTTCGCTGGGCGCGGTCGGCTACGATGACGAAGGCGTCAAGTGCAAGAAGTGGGACATCATCAAGGACGGCATCCTGGTCAATTACCAGGCCACGCGCGACCAGGTGGCGGTGATCGGCGAAAAAGAATCGCACGGCTGCTCCTACGCGGACTCCTGGAGCAATGTGCAGTTCCAGCGCATGCCCAACGTTTCGCTCAAGGCTGGCAAGAAGAAGCTGACCCCGGACGAACTGGTGAAAGACGTGAAGAAGGGCATCTACATCGTGGGCGCCGGTTCCTTCTCGATCGACCAGCAGCGCTACAACTTCCAGTTCGGCGGCCAGATGTTCTACGAGATCAAGGACGGCAAGATCGGACAGATGCTGGAAGACGTGGCTTACCAGTCGAATACCCAGGAATTCTGGAATGCCTGCACCGCCATGTGCGATGAGCGCGACTGGCGCATGGGCGGTTCGTTCTTCGACGGCAAAGGCCAGCCGATGCAGGTGAGCGCGGTGTCGCACGGTTCGTCGACCACCCGCTTCAACGGCATCAATGTGATCAACACTGCCCGCAAGATCGGCTGAGCGTAAAGGACAAACATGAAGATCCTGAATCAGGAAGAGACCAAGCGCATCGCCGACAAGGTCATGTCGCTGAGCAAAGCCGACGAATGCATCGTCACCATCAATGGCAGCCGCACCGGCAATATCCGCTACGCGCGAAATGCCGTGTCGACGGCGGGCCTGGTGGAGAACACCCAGTTGTCGGTCGCTGTCGCATTCGGCAAGAAGCAGGGCACCGCCGTCATCAACGAATTCGACGACAAGTCGCTGGCGAAAGCCGTGCAGCGCGCCGAAGAACTGGCCAAGCTGGCGCCGGAAAACCCGGAGTTCATGCCTACGCCGGACAAGCAGGCGTTCAAGGGTTCCGATACCTTCAGCAAGTCGACCGACGCGATCAACCCTGAGTACCGCGCGCAGGTGGCGGCATACAGCATCGAGGCCTGCAAGAAGAAAGGGCTGGTGGCTGCCGGCTTCTTTACCGACCAGTCCTCGTTCGAAACCGTCGCCAACTCGCGCGGCGTGTTCGGCCACCAGTCGCAGACCGGCATCGACTTCACCTGCACCGTGCGCACCGAAGATGGCCGCGGTTCGGGCTGGGTGCGCCGCGATGCGCAGGACGTAAACCGCTTCGATCCGCGTGCAGCGGCTGAAGTGGCAATGGAGAAGGCGATCCGTTCGGCCGAAGCCAAGGCGCTGGAGCCGGGCCGCTACACGGTGATCCTGGAGCCTGCCGCTACTTCGGACTTGCTGGCGTTCATGTTCAACGGCTTCGATGCACGTTCGGCCGACGAAGGCCGCAGCTTCCTGGCCAAGAAAGGCGGCGGCAACCGCATGGGCGACAAGCTGTTCGACGAGCAGGTCAACGTATGGGCCGACCCATGGGACAAGGACATCCCTGTGCTGCCTTGGGATAACCAGACCTTGCTGGCGCGCGAGCGCATGGACATCATCAAGAACGGCAAGATCGCATCCTTGAACTATTCGCCGTTCTGGGGCAAGAAGCAGGGCAAGCGCGCCGTCGGCCAGCCGGGCAATATCATCATGGCCGGCGGCTCCAAGTCGACCGAGGAGCTGATCGCTTCGACCAAGAAGGGCATCCTGGTGACCCGCACCTGGTATATCCGCATGGTCGATCCGCAAACCGTGCTGCTGACCGGCCTGACCCGCGACGGCACTTTCTACATCGAGAACGGCAAGATCAAGCACCCAGTGAAGAACTTCCGCTTCAATGAAAGCCCGGTGACGATGTTGAACAACATCGAGGAACTGGGCCGCCCTGAAGTACTGGCCGGCGACGAATCGCAATTCCAGTTGCTGATTCCGGCCATGAAGGTGCGGGACTTCAACTTCACTTCTTTGTCTGACGCTGTTTAAAACCGCGAATCGGTGTCTGACCCGAGGGTCAGACACCTGGCCCGCGACCGCTGCGTCAGAAAGTGTCAGACCCTGCGGGTCTGACACTGCTTTACCGGTTTTAGTTTTTGGAGCAACACATTGGAACGTAGATCCTTCCTGAAAGTCGCCGCTGCAGCCGGCGGTACCATGCTGGTCCCAGTCTTCGGCAACGCCGTCGCCGCCGAAGACCTGCTGAACCCGATGGCCCGCAAGTTCAAGAAAGAGCTGGCCGACGCCGCCCTGAATGCCGCCACCAAGGCTGGCGCCAGCTACTGCGACGTGCGCATTGGCCGCTACCTGAACCAGTTCATCACAACCCGCGACACCCGCGTTGAGAATATCGTCAACACGGAATCGACGGGTGTCGGCGTGCGCGTCATCGCCAACGGCGCCTACGGCTTCGCCGCCACCAACGCCCTGACCGTGGACGCCGTGGCCGACGCAGCGCGCCAGGCGGTCGCCATTGCGCGCGCCAACGCGCGCCTGCAAACTTCGCCGGTGCAGCTGGCGCCGGTCAAGGGCGTGGGTGAGGTGGCGTGGCAGACGCCTTTCAGGAAGGATTGGCGCGAAGTGCCGATCAAGGAAAAGGCCGACATGCTGCTGGCCGCGAACAAGGCAGGCCTGGAGGCCGGCGCCTCCTTCATGACCGCCAACCTGTTCCAGGTCAACCAGCAGAAATACTTCGCTTCGACCGACGGTTCCTACATCGACCAGGACATCCATCGCCTGTGGGCGCCGTTTACTGCCACCGCGGTGGACAAGGCGACCGGCAAGTTCCGCACCCGCGACGGCCTATCCTCGCCGGCCGGCATGGGCTATGAATTCTTCGACGCCAAGCCTGAGCACAAGGTGCGCGCGGCAGGCGGCGTGACGCAGCTCTATAACGGCGGCTACGACATCATCGAAGACGCCAGGGCCGCCGGCAAGCAGGCGCGCGAAAAGCTTTCCGCCAAGTCGGTGGAGCCGGGCTCACTCGCCCTGGGG
>JBCNOX010000327.1:0-6142 GCA_039593645.1 Pseudoduganella sp. | reverse complement strand
CCACGAACCAGAACACGATGAACATGCGGTCCAGGAACGGAATCTCGGCCACGCCAGCCTCGGTGACCTTGGCAAAGCCGATCGGCACCAGGAACGACAGGTCCATCATGGTCGGCAGGAACTTCAGCACAATCGAGCCGGCCAGGCCGCCCACTGTGGCGAACATCGCCGCGCCCGCGGTGGTCTTCTTCCAGAAGAAGCCCATCAGGAACATGGCCAGGATGCCCGGCGAGACGAAACCGGTGTATTCCTGGATGTACTGGAAGCCGCCTTTCTTGTCGATGCCAAGCAGCGGTGCGATCAGCACGGCCAGCGCCATCGAAACAACGACGCTGACGCGGCCGATCCACACCATGCGCTGCTCGGTAGCCTGCTTGTTGAAGGTCTTGTTGTAGATGTCCAGCGTGAAGATGGTTGCGATACTGTTTGCCTTGCCGGCCAGCGACGCCACCACGGCGGCAGTCAGCGCCGCGAAAGCCACGCCTTTCAGGCCCGATGGCAGCAGGTTAAGCAGGACAGGGTAGGCGCGGTCGGGATTCAGCTCGCCGCCCTGGCGCATGGCGTCGCCCAGCGCGCCGGACTTGTCCAGGGCATAGGCAGCGATACCAGGCAGTACCACGATCAGGGGCATCAGCAGCTTGAGGAAAGCCGCAAACAGCAGGCCCTTGCGGGCGGTGGGCAGGTCGGCGCCCAGGGCGCGCTGGGTGATGTACTGGTTGCAACCCCAGTAATTCAGGTTGACGATCCACATGCCGCCCAGCAGGACCGACAGGCCTGGCAGGTCCATGTAGTTCGGGTCTTCACGCTTCAGCACCATGTCGAAGTGGCCGCGCGCCACGCCGAACAGCTCGGACAGGCCATCCAGCGCGCCACGCTTGCCGGCCAGGCCGGCGACCAGGTCGAGCGCCAGCCAGGTGGTCACCAGGCCGCCCACCACCAGGCAGGCCACCTGCACCACGTCGGTATAGCCGATCACCTTCATGCCGCCCAGGGTGATGATGGCCGCGAAGACAGCCAGGAACAGCATGCATGGCAGCAGGGCGATGCCGGACAGGCTGGAAATCGCCAGCGCGCCGAGATAGAGGATGGAGGTCAGGTTGACCACCACGTACAGGCCAAGCCAGAACAGCGCCATGGTGGTCGCAACGGCCTTGCCGTAGCGCTGCTCGAGGAACTGCGGCATAGTGTAGATACGGTTCTTCAGGTACACCGGCATGAAGAACACGGCCACGATGACCAGGGTGGCCGCCGCCATCAGCTCATACACCGCGATGGCCATGCCGATCTTGTAGCCGGAGCCGCTCATGCCGATGAACTGCTCGGCCGAGATGTTGGACGCGATCAGCGAGGCGCCGATGGCCCACCAGGTCAGCGAGCCTTCAGCCAGGAAGTAGTCATGCGACGCCTGGCCGGAACTGTTTTGCTTGCGGCGGTAGATCCAGATGCCGTAGCTGGCGACGGCGATGAAGTAAATCAGGAAGACGATCAAGTCTAGTGTTGAAAAGGTACTCATGCGTTGCTCACGTGTGGAGTTTGTCTCTGGGCTGGGCAAGCGCCGCGCCCTGTTATATTCAAGCTGCGCTCGCATTATTGCCCAATCCATAGCGTCGCAGACTGCTTTGCGGGGCAGTTCGCCAGAATCGTTTCAAGCCTTGGTGATTTTAGTAATTGAATCCCCATGCCTCGGACAGCAGAATGGCATGGTGCCAATATCGTGTGCACAGGAAGCCGATCTTTTAATGATGACAAAACCCTTTTCCGGCTCCGCGCCAGAGGCGGACGAACACCGCTTGTTCACTCTCAGAAACGCCAACGACATGCTGGTGACCATCAGCGAATACGGCGCCGCCTTGTGTTCCTGGCGTGCGCCCGACCGTTACGGCCGCATGGCGGACGTGCTGCTGGAACCGGCGCGCGCCGCCACCCCCACCCTGTGGCAGGGACGCCACGATGGCCACGACGTGGTCCTGCTCCAGATGGGGCCCGGCAACGCCGTGGCGCAGATGGCGCGCTACCGCCTGGAAGATGACGGCAGCCTTGTCGTCGAGCATGAAGTCATGGCGATGGCGCCGGTGCCGTTCGACGTCGCCCTGAACCCCTGCTTCAACCTGAACGGCGGCGTGGCCGACGTCGGCGACCATATGGTGCAGATCGACGCCGACTATTACGTGGAAGTGGACGCCGTCGGCACGCCGGTCGGCGTCGCCGCGGTGGGCGGCACGGCCTTCGATTTCCGCCAGCCGGCCCCGATCGGCGCCCGCCTGCGCTGGCCCGATAGCCAGGTGCGCATGAAAGGCGGCTTCGATCACTGTTTCTTCGTGCGTAACCACTTTTCAGGCGGGCAGGGTGACTTGCGGGAGGTGGCGCGCGTGTATGAGCCGGGTTCGGGGCGCTGCCTGCAGATCCACACCACCGAGACCGCCGTGCAGTTCCGCGCCGCCCACAAGGGAGGCTTCTGGCTGGAGGCCAAGGCGCATCCCGAGTTGACCAGCGCCGCCTGGCCGCACATCATCGTGCTGCCGGGGCAGGTGTACCGGCAGACCACCGTCTACCGGCTCTCTTTGCAAATTTGAGGAAGGATCAGGCCTGTTTCAGGCCGCGGTAGGCAAACTGCCGCGCCCTGACTTCGCCCGCGCCGGCGCTGTAGACGCCGACTTTCAGGCTCAGGAAGCCGCCAAACACATTGTGGTGGAAGCCCGACACCTCCATCTGCCACGGATGCTTGATCCACTTCAGGCCATCGAAGGAATAGTGGAAGGTGACGATGTTGCCGCGGTTGGCCAGCTTGACCTGGACGGTACTGGCCTGGACTTTCTCGCGCATCCAGCCTTGTTCTTCGCTGCAGTGGTAGGTAAACATCTGCGTCGGGCTGAAGCCGATGCCGCAGTAGCCGCGCTGGCTGTAATACAACAGCAGGCCGCCTTGTGCGCCTTCCTCGATGTCGAGCACCACCGAGGCTTCATAATCGCGGTCGCCCACGATGCAGGTCAGCGGCGAACAGTCGGTGGGCGAGCTGCCCTTGCCCTTGATGACCAGCCCTTTGCCGTCGTAGCGGGCGCGCGCCATTTCGCCGGGAGCCGGGTCGAAGAAGCTCCATTGGGTGCCGAACCTGTTCGAGGAAAAATCGTCGGACAAAGCCTGGCCGTTGGGCGAGGAGCGGCCGCCTTTTGGCTTTGGCAGCGCCTTCGACAGCGAGCCGCCGCGTGCGCGGAACCAGCCGTCGCTGGTCCATTCGACCGGTTCCAGCAGGGCCTGGCGGCCGAGCGTGCGGAAGCCGTTTTCGTAGGCGTGGTACACCATCCACCAGTCGCCGCCCGGCCCTTCGATGACCGTGGCGTGGCCGCGCGACCACCACGGTTCGTCCGCACTGCGGGTGCGCACGATGGGGTTGGCCGGGCAGTCCTGCCATGGCCCGTGGATCGAGCGCGAACGTGCCACGATCACCATGTGGCTGGTCGGCGGGCCCGACGTGCCGCCAACGGCGGTCACCATGTAGAACCATTCGCCGCGCCGGAACAGCTTGGGGCCCTCCGGGGCGAACATCTCCACTACCCAGTCTTCCGGATAGCGCCACGGGTGATAGACATGCTCCAGCTGGCCGACCGTGGAAAGGCCGTCGTGGGACAGGCCGATGCGCCGCACGCCGTTGACAAACAGGTAGCGCTTGCCGTCTTCGCCGACCGCGTGGCCGGGATCGATGCAGCCGGCCAGCTTGAGGTCGGCCGGATCGCTCCACGGCCCGCGGATATGGTCGGCGTGGATGACGAAGATCGAATCGCCGGCGGGAATGTAGATGAAGTAGCGCCCGTTGTGCTTGACCAGGTCCATCGCCCACACGGAGCCGAGCGGCTTGGTCAGCGCGGCGCAGATCGGCGCCCAGTTGACCAGGTCGCGCGAATGCCAGATGACTACGCCGGGATAGGACAGGAAGGACGAAAACGTCATGTAGTAATCGTCGCCGTCCTTCAGGATGGTCGGGTCGGGGTGGTCGCCCGGTACGATGGGATTGAGGTAGGTGCCGTTGCCCAGGTCCGCCTTGCGCTGGCCTTCGATGCCGTACGCAGCGCCACGCGGGGCTTCGGGCGCGCAGGCAGCACTGGCGCCCAATGGCGTGGCGACGGCGACGGCGCCGGCACCGGCCAGGGCCAGCTTGAGCAAACCGCGCCGCTGGACCGGGTCGATTACCGTTGGAGTTTTCTTCACTTGCCTGCGACCCTGGTGATGGATGGCGCCTTGCGCGACAGCTCGCTGTCGCCGCTCACGGTCAGCTTGCCGGCGGCATCGTTCCATTGCAGCTTTGCCTGGCTGCCCTTGTTTTTCTCGTAGTCATATGACACGCCATCGTCGTCATACAAGGCGAACTCGCCGTCCTTGCCCGGATAGACCCTGATTTCGCTGATCGCCTGCTTGCTCGCGGTGGACTGGATATCGGCGCCCAGCGGCACGATGGAACCGGCACGCACGAAGACCGGGATCTGGTCGATCGGCGCCGCCACGCGCACCCAGCGGCCGCCGGCCAGCTTCTCGTTGGTCCAGAAGTTGTACCAGTCGCTGCCAGCCGGCAGGTAGACGTCCTTTTCGGTCTGCCCCTGTTCCGTCACCGGCGCGACCATGAAGGCCGGGCCGAACATGTACTGGGTGCCGATATTGGCCACCTTCGGATCGTTCGGGAAATTCATCCACAGCGGGCGCATGAACGGCGCGCCAGTGTCCCAGGTGGCCTTGGCCTGGCTGTAGATATAAGGGATCAGCTGGTAGCGCAGGCGGTCATAGCGCGCCATGATGGTTTCGGCCTGCTGGCCGAATGCCCAGATTTCGGCATGCTTGCGGTCACCGTGCAGGCGCAGCGTCGGCAGGAAAGTGCCGTACTGGAACCAGCGGGTCATCAGCTCAGGATAGTCGTGGTTCTGGCCGATAGTCGCCTCGGCGCCGCGCGGATCGAGCAGCGGCGGCTTGCTGGCGCTGGTGCTTTGCGGCAGCCATTGCCAGCCGCCGATATCGTTGCCCCAGTACGCAATGCCGGAAGCGGTCATGTTCAGGCCTGTCGGCACCTGGCGCGCCAGCGCTTCCCACGAAGGATGGATGTCGGAAGACCAGAACAGGGCGCCGGTGCGCTGCGAGCCGAGGTAGGCGGCGCGCGACAGGATCAGGGCGCGCTTGTTCGGCTTCCAGGCGCGCATGCCCTGCTGCACGCTTTCCACGTGCAGCAGCGGGAAGACGTTGCGATAGCGGTCGCCGGAACCGATCGAATAGAAGTAGCCGTCGGGTACCAGGTCGGGTTCGGTCTCGTCCAGCCACGGATAGTCGAAGCCCTGCGACAGCACGTTGTCGCGCATGCGTTCCCAGAACCATTGGCGCGCCGCCGGATTGGTCGAGTCGATCAGGGCGCCGGCGCGGTCGGAACGGAAGGGCAGGCCGTCGACGGTCTTGCCGTCTTTGTCCTTCAGGAAGTAGCCTTTGGCGTCCAGTTCATTGAAGTAGCGGCTGGAAGTTTCGAAGCGCGGCCAGATCGAGACAATCGATTGCATGCCCAGGTCATGCAGTTCCTTGTTCATGGCGGCGGGATTAGGGAATTGCACCGGGTCGATATCGAGCTGGCCCATGCGGGTCCAGTAAAACCAGTCGACCACCATGACATCCAGCGGGTATTTCTTCTGGCGGTAGGTGTTTGCGACGCGCAGCACTTCCTGCTGGTTTTCATAGCGGGCTTTGGACTGGATCAGGCCAAAGGCAGCCTTAGGCGGGATCGGGGTCTTGCCGGTCACGCGGGCGTAGCCGGAATAGATCTCCTCGGGCGTATTGCCGGTGATGACGAAGAAGCTGACACGTTCGCCGACATTGGACTGGAAAGAGGTGCGGCCATTGATGCCAGCGATGAAGCGGGTGGCGGAAGGGTTGTCCCACACGATGCCATAGCCTTTGGAAGACACCATGAATGGCACGCAGACGGACTCGCCGGCCGGCGCATCGTACCAGTGCTTGCAGTCGAGCACACGGCCGCGCAGGTCGAGCGGGCCGGTCGATTCCTGGTTCTGGCCCATGCCGTAGTAATGCTCGTCCGCCGGCGCGCTGAAGCTGGCGCTGGCCTGGTAGGTTTTTTCACCGGCCACGGTTTGCGGCGCCAGGTCCCATCCAGTCATGT
>JBCNOX010000326.1:0-6156 GCA_039593645.1 Pseudoduganella sp. | reverse complement strand
CGGGGCGGTCATCCTGCTGGCGATCGTGAACCTGGTGTTCCGCGGACGCGTCAGATAGAGCGCAAAGCTTCCTCACAGGCCAGCGCTGCGGCGCTGGCTTTTTTTTTCGCCATTGCGGAACTCCACATCGCCGTCGCGGTCCAAGACCCACCATGCAAGGAAGGCTGCCATGGCACAAGGACCGATGGATCACGACCGCGTCAGCAACGTCGAAAAAGCGCTCAACGAACACAAGGAACTTACTCGGGAACAATTCCGAGAGATCTGCGACGAATGGACGCGCAACAAGCCGAATACCGGGAAATGCGCGCACAAATCGACGCCAGGTTTGAGCGTGAATTGGCACGCAGCGATGCCCTGCACGCGGAAGCCCGGCGCCGCCACGAGGAGCTGGTGGCGCGGATGGACCGCAAGTTCGACCGCCAGACCGCCCTGATCCTGGCCTCCTGGCTGTCCACCATCACCACCCTGCTCTACCTCAACTTGCGCTGAACCAAAGGCCAGGCGCGTTGCAGCAAAGCAACCCCTCCCGCCCGATGGCAAATTTTCTTCAGTTTTAAGTCCAGTTTTTAGTGTTGACGCCAAGCGCCGCCATGCCGATACTCTAGGGCGCCCGCCGTGCCAGCGGGGCCGTCACTACAACCCATACAAGACACATGAAAAAATCTCTCCTCGCGCTCGCCGTCCTGAGCACCACCTCCGCCGCCTTCGCAGACGAAGGCATGTGGATGCCGCAGCAGCTGCCACAAGTAGCCAAGCAACTGAAGGCCGCCGGCCTGAAGCTGGACCCAGCCTCGCTGACCAAGCTGACCGAATTCCCTATGAACGCCATCGTGAGCCTGGGCGGCTGCTCCGCGTCCTTCGTGTCGCCGAAAGGCCTGGTCGTGACCAACCACCACTGCGTGTACAACAGCGTGGCGGTCAACTCTACCAAGGAACGCGACCTGCTGGCCAACGGCTTCGTGGCGCACAGCTTCGGCGAAGAACTGCCGGCCGCCCCGGGCAGCCGCGTGTACGTGACCAAGGAAGTGCTGAACGTCACCGACAAGATCATCACCCCGGAAGTGGCCAAGCTGCAGGGCAAGGCGCGCGTGGACGCGATTGAGAAGAACCAGAAGGCGCTGGTAGCCGAATGCGAAAAAGACGAGGGCCACCGCTGCACCGTGTCGTCGTTCTACGGCGGGCTGGAGTTCTACCAGATCAAGCAGCTGGAAATCCGCGACGTGCGCCTGGTGCACGCACCGGCAGCCGGCGTCGGCAAATTCGGCGGCGACACCGACAACTGGATGTGGCCACGCCACACCGGCGACTACGGGTTCTACCGCGCCTACGTGAGCAAGGACGGCAAGGCCGCCGACTACTCCAAGGACAACGTGCCTTACGAGCCAAAATCCTTCCTGAAGCTGGCCAAGGAAGGCGTGAAGGAAGGCGACTTCGTGATGGTACTGGGCTACCCAGGCCGCACCAACCGCCACCGCCTGCCGTCCGAAGTGTCGAACACCTTCGGCTTCGAATACCCGGCCTTCATCCAGAACTCGAACGAGACCCTGGCCATCATCGACCGCGAAACCAAGGGCGACCGCGATGCGGCGCTGAAGGTGGCCGGCCGCGTAGCCAACATCAACAACTATTACAAGAACCGCAAGGGCATGCTGAACAGCTACGAAGGCAGCGATGTCCTCGAGCGCAAGAGCGCCGAACACGCCGCGCTGAAGGCCTGGGTGAATGGCGACGCCAAGCGCAAGGCAACCTTCGGCGCCGACCTGGAAGCGGTGGAAAAACTGATCGCCCAGCGCGACGCCGAGAACAAGCGCGACTTCTTCTACGACCGTTCCTCGCCAGCCATGCTGACCATCGCCCGCGCGATGTACCGCCTGGCCAACGAAAACACCAAGCCTAACGCCGACCGCAAGGCCGGCTACCAGGAACGCGACTTCAAGCGCATCGAGCAATCCGTCAAAGGCGCCAACAAGACCTACGTGGCCAAGGTGGACAAGGCGATCGTGCTGAACAACCTGAAGCAATACAACGCGCAGCCAGCGTCTGAACACAACGCGGTATTCGACTCCGTGCTGGGCATCAAGGCCGGCATGAGCGAAGCCGAGCTGTCGGCAGCACTGGACAAGCTGTATGCCGGCTCCAAGCTGGAAGATGGCGAGTTCCGCGCATCGTGGCTGGGCAAGAAGCCGGAAGACTTCAAGGCCAGCGACGACGCCTTCATCAAGGCCGCCGTGGCCCTGTACGACGAAGGCCTGAAGCAGGAAGCCGCCAACGAAGAACTGGCCGGCAAGGTTCAGCAAGCCTACGCCAGCTACATGAAAGCCAAGATCGCCTTCATGAACTCGAAAGGCCAGGCCGTATATCCTGACGCGAACGGCACCCTGCGCGTCACCTTCGGCAAGATCGCCGGCCGCGCGGAAGGCGCCGACGGCACCACTGGCTGGAGCGCATTCACCACCGTAGCCGGCGTCAAAGCCAAAGCCACCGGCGAAGGCGAATTCAACGCCCCGCAGGCGCAGCTCGACGCGATCAACAAGAAGCAGTTCGGCAAATACGTCGATCCTAAGCTGAAGACCGTACCGGTCAACTTCCTGGCCACGCTGGACATCACCGGCGGCAACTCCGGTTCCGCCGCGCTGAACTCGAAAGCCGAGCTGGTAGGCTTGGCCTTCGACGGCACCCTGGACTCGATCATCTCCGACTGGGACTTCAACAAAGCCAAGACCCGCGACATCCAGGTCGACCTGCGCTACATGCTGTGGAACATGAAGTACATCGACAAGGCCGACAACCTGCTGAAGGAAATGAACGCCGAGTAAGCGTTACGGCACAGCCCGTGTCACACCTTGGGGTCACACCCCAGGTGTGACACGAGCACAAGCATTACACGGCTGGGCCCGTGTCACCATTGGGGTGTGACCCCAAGGTGTGACACGGGCTCAGCCGTTTGTGAGCTTCAGGCCGGCGATGCTGGCGATGATGGTGGCGATCAGCAGCAGCCGCAGCGGCGTGGCGCTTTCGCCGTACAGCACGATACCTACCAGGGCGGCGCCCGCCGCACCTATCCCCGTAAAGACCGCAAACGCTGTGCCGACCGGCAGCTGGCGCAAGGCCATTGTCAGCAGCACGATCGCGCCATTGGCGAAGGCCAGGCCGGCGAGGCTGGGCCACAGCCGGGTCCAGCCGTCGGCGTGCTTGAGCGCGACGGCCATGGCAATGTCCACCAGCGCGGCGGCCAGCAACAGGCCCCAGGCGGCGATCATGGTTTGGCCGCCGCCAGGCCGCGCTGCACGGCAGGACGCGCCCCGATGCGCTCTACCCAGTCCGCCACCGCCGGGAAATCGGCCAGCGTGATCCCCAGTTCGTGGTGCGAGCGAATCCACGGGAAGCTGGCGATATCGGCAATCGTGTACTCGTCCCCTGCCAGGTAGGCCTTGTCGCGCAGGCGTTCTTCGAATACGCCAAACAGACGCAGGGTCTCGCGGCCATAGCGCTCCAGCGCCTGCTCGTTGCGCGGGCTGCCCTTGGCCACGCCATGGCGGAAGAACCACAATTGTCCCAGCATCGGCCCGATGTGCCCCACCTGCAGGAACAGCCATTGCAGCACCACGCTGCGCTCCACGCCGGTAGGCGGCAGCAGCTTGCCCGCCTTGTCGGCCAGATGGATCAGGATCGCGCCCGATTCGAAGATTGGCGTGGTGTCATCCACCAGCAGGGGAATCTTGTGGTTCGGGCTCATGTCGCTGAACGGGGGCTGGTGCTGTTCGCCTGCGGACAGGTTCACATGGTGCACCTTGTGCGGCAGGCCCAGTTCTTCCAGCGCGATGGTGATTTTCTGCCCGTTGGGCGTATCTGCGGTGTACAGGGTCAGCATGGTCGGCTCCTTTCGTGGTTTGATGGAACCCAGTGTAAGCCCCGCAAAAACGCATTAGAATTCCCTAAAACAGCAGAACGGTTACGCAAATATGCAGAAACTTGACTGGGAAGACTTGCGCTACTTCGCCGCCGTGGCGCGCGGCGGTTCGATCTCGGCGGCGGCGCGCGAACTGGGCGTGAACCACTCCACCGTACTGCGCCGCCTGGATAGCCTGGAGCAGTCGCTCGGCGTGCGCCTGTTCGAGCGCCTGCAGTCCGGCTACGTGATGACCGGCGCCGGCGAAACCCTGCGCGGCCGCCTTGGCCCGATCGAAGAAGAAATCGGCAGCGCCCAGCGCGAAGTGGGTGGCCTTGATGAAGAACTACGCGGCACCATCCGCCTGACTACCACCGACACGCTGGCGCATGGCCTGCTGATGCCTTACCTGCAGCGTTTCCAGGAAGCCCATCCTGCGGTGCAACTGCAACTGGTCGTCAACAACAGCTTCCTCAATCTCACCCAGCGCGAAGCCGACATGGCGCTGCGCCCGTCGAACACGCCGCCCGCCAACCTGGTAGGCCGCAAGGTCGGTGCGCTGGCGACAGCGCTGTACGCCTCCCATGCCTACCTGCGCCGCGCCGACCGCGATGGCATTGCGCGCGACGACTGGGCTGCCCATCGCTGGGTGGCGCCGGACGATAGCCTGTCGCACCTGGCCGCCGCCCAATGGCTGGCCGAGCACGCGCCGCCTTCGCAAGTCGCGGTGCGCACCGACAGCCTGGTCACCATGGTGGACGCAGCGCGCAACGGCATGGGCGTGGCGCCGCTGCTATGCATGCTGGCCGACCGCGAGCGCACCCTGGAGCAACTGGCGCCGCCCGACCCGCGCTTCCATACCCAACTCTGGGTGCTGAGCCACCGCGACCTGCGCAATGTGGCCCGCATCAAGGCGCTGAGCCAATACCTGTACGACGCTTTGCGACAGGACGCGCATGTTTTCCCCGCTTGATGTACATTGTCCGTTTTACAAGGAGCCACACTCATGACCAAGAAAATCGCACTCATCGTCGGCAGCCTGCGCAAGGATTCGCTGAACCGCAAATTCGCTAACGCGCTGGTGGAAGTGGCGCCAGCCGAACTGCAATTCGAATTCGTCGACATCGGCGACCTGCCGCTGTACAACCAGGACCTGGACGATGCGCAAACCCCGCCCGCTGCCTGGACCGCCTTCCGCGACAAGCTGCGCAACGTGGACGGCATCGTGTTCGCGACGCCTGAATACAACCGCTCCATGCCTGGCGCGCTGAAGAACGCGATCGACGTCGGCTCGCGCCCTTGGGGCCACAGCATCTGGAATGCGAAACCGGTCGGCGTGATCTCCGCCTCCGTCGGCGCAGTCGGCGGTTTCGCGGGCAACCATAACGTACGCCAGACTATGGTCACCTTGAACGCGCCGGTCATGCCAGGCCCGGAGGTTTACATCGGTAACGGCAGCGCGCTGATCGGCGAAGACGGCAAGGTCAATAACGACAAGACCAAGGAAGTGCTGGCCGGCTGGGCTGCCGCTTACGCCAAGTGGGTGGAGGCGAACGGTCGCAAAGCGTAATTTGGTAAAATCGCTGACCTCCCCCACTGCAGAAACCTGAGATCCAGACCATGCAAGAAATGCTCACGCCTTACGAAAAAGGCAATAAAAACCAGACTACCCTCTGGACCGAGTGCATCGCCTTCTACGAAGAACTGGCACGCCGCTTCCCGAATATCCTGAAATTTGAACAGGCAGCCGTATCGGACGGCGGCATCCCCCTGCATGTGGGCGTGGTCAGCGCCGACGGCGTTTTCGACCGCGAAACGATCAAGCGCGAAGGCCGCACGGTCTTCTTCAACAACAACGGAATCCACCCTGGCGAGCCGGAAGGCATCGACTCCTGCATGGCCATGGTGCGCGACTTCTGCTTCAAGCCGGAACTGCTGGCAAGCCTGGGCAAGACCGTCCTGCTGTTCGTCCCGATCTACAACGTGGATGGCTGCCTGAATCGTAACAACACGTCGCGCGCCAACCAGGACGGCCCGGAGATGTTCGGCTTCCGCGGCAACAGCCGCCACCTGGACCTGAACCGCGACTTTGTCAAATGCGACACGCTGAACGCGAAGTTCTTCAACCAGCTGATTGCCGCCTGGGATCCGGACGTGATGGTCGACACCCACACCTCCAACGGCGCCGACTACAGCTACACCATGACCCTGATCCACACCCAGTGCGACAAGCTGGGTGGCGAACTCGGTGAATTCCTGCGCGA
>JBCNOX010000325.1:0-6165 GCA_039593645.1 Pseudoduganella sp. | reverse complement strand
TCTTTAAACTAAGCCCAAGTAAGTAGTACGCTTGACAATATAACCACAGAGCCCGCGCTGAAGCATGGCGCGGGCTCTGTGTTTTTTAGCAATTTAACAAGAGACAGATATGAATTCCGTTCCACTCACTAAATACGGCGCCGAACTCCTGAAAGAAGAGCTGCACCAGCTCAAGACCAAGGAGCGCCGCATTGTCATCGATGCCATCGCCGAAGCGCGTTCGCACGGCGACCTGTCCGAAAACGCTGAATACGATGCCGCCAAGGAGCGCCAGGCCTTCGTCGAAGGCCGTATCGCGGAACTGGAAGGCAAGCTGAGCTCGGCACAGATCGTCGACCCGACCACCCTGGATGCGGAAGGCCGCGTGGTGTTCGCTTCCACCGTGGACCTGGAGGACCTGGAATCGGGCCAGAAGGTCAGCTACCAGATCGTCGGCACCGATGAAGCCGACCTGAAACTGAGCAAGGTATCCGTCACCTCGCCAATCGCCCGCGCCCTGATCGGCAAATACGCCGGCGACGTGGTGGAAGTGCAGGCCCCGTCCGGCCCACGCGAATACGAAATCCTCGAAGTCCGCTACGTTTGATGCTGCTGGCGAAAGTACGCCTGCTGGTTGCCGCCCTGTGGGCCGGCAGCCTGTGGACGGTCGGCTACCTGGTGGCGCCGACGCTGTTCGTGTCGCTGGACAGGGTGCTGGCGGGCTCGATTGCCGGGCTGATGTTTCATGCCGAAGCGATGCTGTCGCTGGGCTGCGGCGCGGCCATGGGCGTGCTGATGTTCTTCGGCACGCGCGACTGGACGCCCAAGCGGCGCCGCTCGGTGCTGCTGATCGTGGTGGGGATGGTGATGTGCACGGTGGTGTCGCACTTCGGGCTGCAGCCGATGATGGCGGCGGCCAAGGCATCCGGCGATGGCAGCTTTGGCAAGCTGCATGGGATTTCGAGCGGTATCTACCTGGTGCAGAGTTTGCTGGCGGGCTGGCTGCTCTGGAAGCAGTAAACCGGTAAACCAGTCTGACGGGGCGGCCTGCGGCAGCCGCGTATCAGGTGTCAGACCCTGTGGGTCTGACACCGGGGTGCCGGTTTAAGCAGCCGACTTCTTGGTCCCGACTTTCTTCTTGACGCGCTTGATGGTACCGCCAGCGGTAACGCGCTCGTTCCCCTTCAGCAGGACCTTGCTCACGGATGGCTTCTTGGTGCCCGAAGCGCTTGGCTTGACGATGGTCACCATGCGCATGCCCTTGCCGGCCTTGCCGGAAGAAGCTTTCTCAGCTTCCACGCGAGGACGATACAGCACCAGCAGCTTGCCGATGTGCTGCACTGGCGCCGCGCCAGTCTTCTCGCAGATGGTTTCGTACATTTCGATGCGGGCTTCGCGGTCATCGCCGAAAACGCGCACCTTGATCAAGCCGTGGGAATCCAGGCCCAGCTCGATCTCCTTCATCACGGAAGGGGTCAGGCCGGATTCGCCGACGAGGACGATAGGCTTCAGGCCATGGGCTTCAGCGCGCAGGACACTGCGTTCGGCAGGGGTAAGGTTCAGCATAGTTATTTTTGGATAGGTTCTCTTAAAGGCAGTATTCTACGCTAATGGCTAAGAACAAAATAAACAAAAACTGGTTGCACGACCATATTAACGATCCGTATGTGAAGGCCGCCCAGAAGGACGGCTACCGTGCCCGGGCAGCGTACAAGCTGAAAGAGATCGACGAAGACGCCAAGCTGATCAAGCCTGGCCAGGTAATCGTGGACCTGGGCTGCACGCCTGGCTCCTGGGGCCAGTACACGCGCCGCAAACTCGCGGGCAAGGAGGGCGGGGGCATCAACGGCACCATGATCGGCCTCGACATCCTGCCGATGGAGCCGATCGCCGACATGCACTTCATCCAGGGCGACTTCCGCGAACAGGCCATCCTCGACCAATTGGCGGAAGTGCTGCAAGGCCGCAAGGCGGACCTTGTGCTGTCCGATATGGCGCCCAATCTATCCGGTATTGCGGTGGCCGATGCCGCGCGCATGGAAGACCTTATCGATATCGCCATTGATTTCAGCCAGCACCATATGAAACCGGGCGGCGCTTTATTGGTGAAGTGCTTCAAGGACCTGGGATTCAGCCAGATCGTCGAAAAATTCCGGCGCGAATTCAAGACCGTGGTGCAGAAAAAGCCCAAGGCCAGCCGCGATAAATCGTCCGAAATCTTCTTATTGGGCCGCGGATTGAAGAATCCCGTCGAATAATTGGCATTTTGACCCTTGAATTAACAGGGAAATCCCTCATATCCTGCGCAGGAGCGCCACAGAATGGCCGCACCTTTGGCCGGTTTGTAGCACGGCCCGGGTTAAACGAGTAAAATCGAATTTCTGCTACAGGTAACTGGTGCGCCCGCGCATCCAAGGAGTTTTCGTGAATAACATGTTTTCTAAATCGGCTATCTGGGTCGTTGTAGCCTTGCTGTTATTTATGCTGTTTAAGCAATTTGACAGCCACAGCATCGCCGGCGGCGCGAAGCCTATCGCTTATTCCGATCTGCTGGATGAGGTCAAAGCGAAGCGCGTTAAAGAGGTCCTGATTGAAGGGCAAACCATTACTGCCACCCGCGTTGACGATTCCAAAGTCCGCACCACCTCCACTTTCCTCGACCGCGGCCTGATCGGCGACCTGCGCGACAATGGCGTGCGCTTCGACGTGAAGCCGCCTGAAGAGCCTGGCATCCTGCAACAGGTCTTCGTGTCCTGGTTCCCGATGCTGCTGCTGATCGGCGTGTGGGTGTTCTTCATGCGCCAGATGCAGGGCGGCGGCAAAGGCGGCGCGTTCTCCTTCGGCAAGTCGAAGGCGCGCATGCTGGACGAAACCAATAACACCGTGACCTTCGCCGACGTGGCAGGTTGCGACGAAGCCAAAGAGGAAGTGACCGAGATCGTCGACTTCCTGAAAGACCCGACCAAGTTCCAGAAACTGGGCGGCCGTATTCCACGCGGCGTGCTGATGGTTGGTCCTCCAGGTACCGGTAAAACCCTGCTGGCACGTGCCATCGCGGGCGAAGCCAAGGTGCCGTTCTTCTCGATTTCCGGTTCGGACTTCGTGGAAATGTTCGTCGGCGTGGGTGCATCCCGTGTCCGCGACATGTTCGAGAACGCCAAGAAGCATTCGCCTTGCATCATCTTCATTGACGAGATCGACGCCGTTGGCCGCCATCGTGGCGCCGGCATGGGCGGCGGTAACGACGAGCGTGAACAGACCCTGAACCAGCTGCTGGTTGAGATGGACGGCTTCGAAGCTTCGTCCGGCGTGATCGTGATTGCCGCGACCAACCGTGCCGACGTGCTGGACAAGGCGCTGCTGCGTCCGGGCCGTTTCGACCGCCAGGTTTCTGTCGGCCTGCCGGATATCCGCGGCCGCGAACAGATCCTGAATGTGCACATGCGCAAGGTGCCGATCAGCACCGACGTGAAAGCCGACATCCTGGCCCGCGGTACCCCGGGCTTCTCCGGCGCCGACCTGGCCAACCTGGTCAATGAAGCCGCCCTGTTTGCCGCGCGCCGCAACAAGCGCCTGGTCGACATGAGCGACTTTGAAGACGCGAAAGACAAGATCTACATGGGCCCGGAACGCAAGTCCATGGTGATCCGCGAAGAAGAACGCCGCAACACCGCTTACCACGAGTCCGGCCACGCTGTGGTCGCCAAGCTGCTGCCGAAGGCTGACCCGGTCCACAAAGTGACCATCATGCCGCGCGGCTGGGCCCTGGGCCTGACCTGGCAGCTGCCTGAGCACGACAATATCTCGGGCTACAAGGACAAGATGCTGGAAGAGATTTCCATCCTGTTCGGCGGCCGTATCGCGGAAGAGATCTTCGTCGGCCAGATGTCGACCGGCGCCTCCAACGACTTCGCCCGCGCCACCAAGCTGGCCCGTGCCATGGTCACCAAGTACGGCATGTCCGATGCGCTGGGCGTAATGGTGTACGAAGACAGCCAGAACGACGGCTGGCTGGGCGGCGCCAACAAGACCATCTCGGAAGCGACCCAGCAAAAGGTGGACGCGGAAATCCGCACCATCCTGGATACCCAGTACGCCCTGGCGCGCAAGCTGCTGGAAGAAAACCGCGACAAGGTCGAAGTGATGACCAAGGCCCTGCTGGAATGGGAAACCATCGATGCGGACCAGGTGAACGATATCATGGCTGGCCAGGAGCCGCGCCCACCGAAGGCCGGCACCACCATCCGCAAGCAGCCGGGCAGCGACGGTTCCGGTTCCAATCCGAACCCGAACGCTACGGCTCCAGCCTGACGTATTTCAAAACCGGTAAACCAGTGTCAGACCCAAGGGTCTGACACTGTCATTTCAGCCGCTGTCGGTAAGGGTTCAGGCCTTTGACCTTCGTCGAAAGTCCAAATCCCAGACCCTAGCCACCAACCGCCGCACACTGGGGTCTGACCCTGCGGGTCAGACCCCGCCTAACCGGGTTTAACAAGTCACATCCCCATGCCCCAACACAAGTTCGGCCGTTTCAATTTCCCCACCAGCCGCGCGCTGGTCATGGGCATCCTCAACGCCACGCCCGATTCCTTCAGCGACGGCGGCCAGTTCGCCAGCCTCGACTACGCAATCACGCATGCCGAGCAGATGATCCGCGACGGCGTCGACATCATCGACATTGGCGGCGAGAGCAGCCGCCCCGGCGCCCCGGCCGTCCCGCTGGACGAAGAGCTGCGCCGTGTCATGCCCCTGATTTTTGCGTTGCGCGACTGCGGCAGGGCGATCAGCGTCGACACCTACAAACCGGAAGTCATGCGCGAAGCGGTACTGGCAGGCGTCGACATGATCAACGATATAAACGGTTTCCGCGCCCCCGGCGCAATCGAAGCCGTCAAAGACAGCGATTGTGCGTTGTGCATAATGCACATGCTTAACAATCCGACAACAATGCAAGCCAACCCCGAGTACAATGATGTTGTGCGTGAAGTCACCGATTTCCTGGCTGAGCGCATTGCCGCCCTGACAGCGGCAGGCATCGACAAGGAACGCCTGTGGATCGATCCGGGCTTTGGTTTTGGCAAAACGGTCGAACACAATTACGCGCTGCTGAAGGCGGGCAAGCAGCTGGTGGCCGAACTCGGCGTGCCGCTGCTGGCTGGCCTGTCGCGCAAATCGATGATCGGCGCTGTCACCGGCAAGCCAGTCGAGCAGCGCCTGGCCGGCAGTATCGGCGGCGCACTGGCAGCAGTAGCGCATGGCGCCCAGATCGTCAGGGTGCACGATGTAGCAGAGACCGTCGACGCGCTTCGCGTGTGGCAGGCGGCGCATTAAGAAAAGGAAGAGAACATAATATGGCACGCAAATATTTCGGTACTGATGGCGTACGCGGCCTGGTTGGGCAGGCTCCAATTACCCCTGACTTCGTCATGCGTCTTGGCTATGCGGCAGGCAAAGTATTGGCCAAGACCGCGGCAACCGGCACGGGCCGCCCGGCGGTCCTGATCGGCAAAGACACGCGGATTTCCGGCTACATGCTGGAAGCCGCGCTGGAAGCGGGCTTCTCGGCCGCTGGCGTTGATGTCAAACTGGCCGGCCCGATGCCGACCCCGGCAATTGCCTACCTGACCCGCGCGCTGCGCCTGCAGGCGGGCGTTGTGATCTCGGCATCGCACAACCCGTTCCAGGACAATGGCATCAAGTTCTTCTCCGACCAGGGCACCAAGCTGCCTGACGCAGTCGAACTCGACATCGAAGCGATGCTGGACCAGCCGATGGAATGCGTGTCGCCGGAAAAGCTGGGCCGCGCCCGCCGCCTGGACGACGCCCAGGGCCGCTACATCGAATTCTGCAAGAGCACCTTCCCGAACGAACTGGACCTGCGCGGCCTGAAAGTCGTGGTCGATTGCGCACACGGCGCCGCCTACAACATCGCCCCGCATGTGTTCCATGAATTGGGCGCGGAAGTCATCGCCATCGGCAACAAGCCCGATGGCCTGAACATTAACGACGGCGTTGGCGCCACGGCTCCGAAAGCCATGGCTGCTGCCGTGCTCGAGCACAAAGCCGACCTCGGCATCGCGCTGGACGGTGACGCAGACCGCTTGATCATGTGCGACGCGAGCGGCCGCCTGTACAACGGCGACGAGCTGCTGTACGTGATGGTGATGGATCGCGTCGCCAATGGCG
>JBCNOX010000324.1:0-6179 GCA_039593645.1 Pseudoduganella sp. | reverse complement strand
GATTTGGCCAACTGCTCAGGTTCTTCCGCATAGGCCGCCAGCGAGGCGGTCATCAGCAGGGCAGCAGCAACAATTTTCATCTTCATCTCCAAGGGTGGATTGGTAAAGGTGATTCTATCCGCGCCACGCGGGCGCAACGGGCTCATTTGTAAGCAATTATGGCGCGTCCTATACTGAACTAGCCAGTAATCTGGTTCACACGGAAACGCCCATGTACAAAGAAATCGGCGCGTTTGACGCAAAGGCAAGATTTTCCGAATTGTTGCGCTCAGTCAGCGAAGGCCAGCGGTATACGATTGCCGTCCGGGGCAAGCCGGTGGCGGATCTTGTTCCCTCGCAAGCTAGTCCGCTGGCTGATGCGAGGCTTGCCATGGAAGCTTTGCGAAAACTCCCCAAGGTTAAGGGACTGGGCGACGACGATGTTGCTGCCATGATCCGCGAGGGGCGGGAGTGAACGTCGTGCTCGACGCGTCCATGGCCTTGTCCTGGATTTTCGAACGGACAGCGGCGGATGAGCGGAAAATTGCCGACCGGCTGCTTGAACCGACACTCGGTTGGCATTCGACCGCCAGCTGGCGCACGCTGCCCGGCAGGCAGGAGTGCAGCTTGTGGAATAGGAGCAGAGGCAGCTCAGGCGTTAAAATAGGGGGATATTCGACTTAAAATCCGCCTGCCCCCCATGAGCATTGAAACAATCGACCAGCCAGTAGACGCCACGCCAGCCGCAGCGCCCGTCGGACCGCAATTCGTCCACCTGCGCGTGCACACGGAATACTCGATTGTCGACGGCCTGGTGCGCATCGATGACATGATCAAGGCGGCGGTCAAGGACAAGCAGGGCGCACTGGCCATCACCGACCTGGCGAACATGTTCGCCATGGTGCGCTTCTACAAGGCTGCGCGCGGCAAGGGCATCAAGCCGATCGTCGGCGTCGACGTCTGGATCACCAACGAGGAAAACCGCGACAAACCGCACCGCATCATGCTGTTCGCGAAGAACCGCATGGGCTACCTGCAGTTGTGCGAATTGCTGTCGGAAGCGTGGCTGAACAACCAGTACAAGGGCCGCGCCGAGATCCGCGAGGAATGGCTGCGCAACCGCGCCGACAAGGAATATCCGCTGCTGCCCGGCGAGAGCGGCGCCAATGCGCTGATCGCCCTGTCCGGCGCCCACTTCGGCGACATTGGGCAGGCCATTGAAAACGGCAACCTGGACCTGGCCGAGGCCAATGCCCGCAAGTGGGCCGAGATTTTCCCGAACGGCCATTTCTACGTCGAGATCCAGCGCGCCGGCCAGGCCAACCAGGAAGTGCAGGTGCGCCAGTCCGTCGCGCTGGCGGCCAAGCTTGGCCTGCCGGTGGTGGCGACGCACCCGGTGCAGTTCCTGTCGAAGGACGAATTCATCGCCCACGAGGCGCGCGTGTGTATCGCCGAAGGCGAGATGCTGGCCAATGCCAAGCGCGTCAAGCGCTTCAACGAGCAGATGCGCTTCATGACGCAAGCTGAAATGGCGGAGCTGTTCCACGACCTGCCGGCAGCGCTGCAAAATTCGGTGGAGATCGCCAAGCGCTGCAACGTGACGCTTACGCTGGGCAAGCCGCAGCTGCCGAACTTCCCGACGCCGGGCATGTCGATCGACGAGTTCCTGGTGGCCGAAACGCAGAAAGGCCTGGAAGAGCGCCTGATCCAGCTGTTCCCCGATCCCGAGAAGCGCGAGAAGGAACGGCCGCGCTACGAAGCGCGCCTGAAGTTCGAGAACGACACCATCATCAAGATGAAGTTCCCGGGCTACTTCCTGATCGTTGCGGAGTTTATCCAGTGGGGCAAGAACAACGGCGTGCCGATCGGTCCGGGCCGTGGCTCCGGTGCGGGCTCGCTGGTGGCGTATGCGCTGAAGATTACCGACCTGGATCCGCTGAAGTACAACCTGCTGTTCGAACGTTTCCTGAATCCGGAACGTATTTCGATGCCCGACTTCGACATCGACTTCTGCCAGGAAAAGCGCGAACTGGTGATCCAGCACGTGAAGGACCTGTACGGCCGCGAGGCGGTGTCGCAGATCGCCACCTTCGGTACCATGGCGGCCAAAGGCGCGATCCGCGACGTGGGCCGCGTGATGGACTTCGGCTACAACTTCTGCGACGGCGTGTCCAAGCTGATCCCGTTCAAGCCGGGCAAGCCGGTCTCGATTGCCGAGGCGATCGAGGAAGAACCGCTGCTGAAAGAGCGCCAGGAGAACGAAGAAGAGGTGCGCCAGCTGCTGGACCTGGCGCAGCAGGTGGAAGGCATCACCCGTAACATCGGCATGCACGCCGGCGGCGTGCTGATCGCGCCGGGCAAGCTGACCGACTTCTGTCCGCTGTACACCCAGGGCGGCGACGCCGGCGTGGTGTCGCAGTACGACAAGGACGACGTGGAAGCGGTCGGCCTGGTGAAGTTCGACTTTTTGGGCCTGACCACGCTGACCATCCTGGACCGCGCCGTCAACTACATCAAGGACCTCGATCCGGAAGGCGCCAAGGACTTCGACCTGGCCAAGCTGCCGCTGAACGACCGCCCGACCTACGAGCTGCTGACCAAGGCGAAAACCGTCGCCGTGTTCCAGCTTGAATCGCGCGGCATGCAGGGCATGCTGAAAGATGCGCGTCCCGACCGCTTCGAAGACATTATCGCGCTGGTGGCGCTGTACCGCCCGGGCCCGATGGACCTGATCCCGGACTTCTGCAAGCGCAAGCACGGCGAAAAATTCGACTACCCGGATCCCCGCACCGAGGGCATCCTGTCCGAAACCTACGGCATCATGGTTTACCAGGAACAGGTGATGCAGATGGCGCAGATCATCGGCGGCTACTCGCTGGGCGGCGCGGACATGCTGCGCCGTGCGATGGGTAAGAAAAAAGCCGAGGAGATGGCGGAGCACCGCGAAATCTTCCGCAAGGGCGCGCAAGAGGGCGGCCTGACCATCGAGAAGGCCGACGAGATCTTCGACTTGATGGAGAAGTTCGCGGGCTACGGCTTCAACAAGTCGCACGCGGCCGCGTACGCGCTGCTGTCCTACCATACCGCCTACCTCAAGCATCACCATACCGCAGCGTTCATGGCAGCCAACATGTCGCTGGCCATGGACGATACCGAGAAGGTCAAGATCCTGGTCGAGGACTCGATCGACGTGTGCGGCCTGACCATCCTGCCGCCGGACGTCAACCAGTCGTCCTACCGCTTCCGCCCGGACGGCGAGCCAGGCAAGAAGGCCACCAAGATCCGCTACGGCATGGGCGGCGTGAAGGGCGCCGGCCAGAACGCGATCGAAGCGATCATCGCCGCGCGCGAAGCGGGCGGCCCGTTCACCAGCCTGTTCGATTTCTGCAAGCGCGTCGACAAGAAGCAGATCAACCGCCGCACCATCGAAGCGCTGATCCGCGCCGGCGCCTTCGACTGCTTCGGCGTCGACCGCGCGGTGCTGTTCGCGTCGGTGGGCTTCGCCATGGAATACGCGGACCAGGAAGCCAAGTCGGCCAACCAGGTCAGCCTGTTCGGCGGCGACGATTCCGACCTGGTGGCGCCGCCGGACTACGTGCAGGCTACGCCGTGGACCGACCGCGAAAAACTGGCGGAAGAGAAAATTGCGCTGGGCTACTACCTGTCCGGCCATATGTTCGACGCCTACCAGCAGGAGGCGCGCCGCTTCGCGCGCACCAAGCTGTCCGAGCTCGAGCCGTCGCGCGAGCCGCGCATGATGTGCGGCGTGATTTCCGGCATCCGCACCCAGATGACCCAGCGCGGCAAGCTGCTGATCGTCACGCTGGACGACAAGACCGCCGTGGTCGAAGTCACCGTGTACAACGAAGTCTTCGAACCGAACAAGCATATGTTCAAGGAAGACGAATTCCTGTGCGTGACGGGCAAGGTGTCGGAAGACCGCTTCTCGGGGGGGCTGCGCATTTCGGCGGAAAAGGTCTACAACATTACTGCCGCCCGCATCCAGTTCGGCCGCCAGATCGGCCTGGCGTTGCCGAAGGCGGTGCCGTCGGCCAAGCTGGCCGAGATCCTCGGTCCGCACCGCGACGAGTACGGCCTGCCGGTTTCGATGCGCGTCAAGCCGCAAGGCATCGACTGCGTGTTGCAACTTGGCGACGACTGGCGCGTGGCACCGTCGGACGCGCTGAAAATCGCACTGGAACAAAGCCTGGGAGCGCAGGAAGTCGCAATCGAGTATTGAAGTGCTATTGCATGGGTGATAACATTTTTCAACCATGCTATTCAACTCGTTCAGCTTCCTGCTAGGCTTCCTGCCGGTTACCCTGATCGGCTATTTCCTGCTCGCGCGACGCCAACCGACGTGGGGCGTCGCGTGGCTGGCGCTCGCATCGCTGTTCTTTTACGGCTGGTGGGATGTGCGCTACGTGCCGCTGCTGCTGGGCTCGATCGTTGCCAACTACGGCTGCGCACAGGCGATCCGCCGCGCACAGGGCCGGGCGCGCAACTGGTGGCTGGGCGGCGCCGTGGCCGCCAACCTGCTGCTGCTCGGCTACTACAAATACGCCAACTTCTTCTACACCAGCCTGACCGGCCAGCATGCCGACGTGCTGCAGGTGGTGCTGCCGATCGGGATATCGTTCTTTACCTTCACCCAGATAGCTTTCCTGGTCGACACCGCGCGCGGCTTCGTGCAGGAAGGGCGCTTCATCCACTACCTGCTGTTCGTCACCTACTTCCCGCACCTGGTGGCCGGACCCGTGCTGCACCACAAGGAAATGATGCCGCAGTTCGCGGACCCGCGGAATGCTGTGCCGCGCGCGGAAAATTTCTCGGTCGGCGCCACCATCTTCATCATCGGCCTGGCCAAGAAAACCCTGCTGGCCGATACGCTGGCGCCGTATGCCAATGCGCTGTTCAATGCGCCGGGCGAACCTACGCTGCTGATGGCATGGGGCGGCGTGCTGGCCTATTCCTTCCAGCTTTATTTCGATTTCTCGGGCTATTCGGACATGGCGATCGGCCTGTCGCGCATGTTCGGCGTGCACCTGCCCCTGAACTTCAACTCGCCCTACAAATCGCGCAACATCGTCCAGTTCTGGCGGCGCTGGCATATGACCTTGTCGCGCTTCCTGCGCGACTACCTGTACATTCCGCTGGGCGGCAACCGTCGCGGCGCCGCGCGCGCCGAGGTAAACCTGATGGTGACCATGCTGCTGGGCGGCCTGTGGCACGGCGCCAGCTGGAATTTCGTACTGTGGGGCGGGCTGCACGGCGCCTACCTGATGATCGCCCACGCATGGCAGATGCTCACGGCCCGCCTCGGCTGGCGCGGCGGCGGCAGGGCAGGGTCTTGCGCGGCGTGGGCGCTGACCTTCATCGCCGTGGCTTATGCCTGGGTCTTCTTCCGCGCGCCGGACCTGCCGTCGGCCTTGCGCATTGTGGCAGGCATGTCCGGCCAGTATGGCGTGGCGCTGCCGGATGCGATCGGCGCGCGCCTCGGCGGATTGCACGATGCGCTGGCCTCGATCGGCATCAAGTGGACGCTGGGCGGCGCCACCCAGTTCATCGAGACCTGGTGTTGGGTGCTGGTCGCCGGGCTGGTGGCTTTCTTTGCGCCGAATACCCAGCAAATCATGCATCGCTTCGAGCCAGCCCTGGATCATGACGGAACGGCAGCGCCAGCGCGCCTGGCCTGGAGGCCGGCGCCGCGTCCCGCACTGGCGGCCGGCATGCTGGCCGTGCTTTGCCTGCTGGCGCTGTCACGGCCAAGCGAATTCCTTTACTTCCAGTTCTGACCATGTCCAACGCTTCGCACCATCATTACTTGCGCAAACTGGGCCTGGCCATGCTGGCCGGCATGCTGCTGGTGGCCAGCGTGGTCGTGCTGGCCGACCCCTACAGCCTGTATGGCGTGGTGCGCAAGCCCGGCCTGAATGCGGACAAACCGGTGCCGCAGCATTTCCGCAACGAGATCAAGCTGTCCGGCGCCCAGCGCCTGGGCGCTACCCAGTTCCTGCTCGGGAATTCGCGGGTCGAAGTCGGTTTTGATCCGGACAGCCCGCTGCTCGGCGGCGGCGCCTACAACCTCGGGTTGGCGGGAACCGGCACCATGGTGGCAGTCGGGCAGCTGCAGTATTTGCGCAGCCTTGGCGTGAAGCCTTCGCGCGTGATTGCCGGCATCGATTTTCACGACGCCTTGC